>QYQM01000100.1 GCA_007280905.1 Porphyromonadaceae bacterium
ATTCTGATTCTTGACGGTGCTATGGGAACTATGATTCAGAAGCTTCGGCTGACTGAATCCGATTATCGTGGTAGTGATATGGTAAACCATCCCTTGCCATTAAAAGGGAACCACGATCTGTTGAATTTGTCAAAACCGGATGTGATTTTTGATATCCACCAGCAGTATATCGAGGCAGGTGCGCGGGTTATTGAAACTAACACCTTTAACGCCAATTCGATATCACAATCTGATTATCATACAGGACACCTTGTTTATAAGATTAACCTGGAAGCTGCAAAAATTGCCCGCCGGGCTGCCGGGAACAATGTTTTTGTTTTGGGGTCCATAGGGCCCACAAACCGGACCGCTTCCATGTCGCCCGATGTGGATGATCCGGGATACCGGAATATAACTTTCGACCAGCTGGCTGAAGCCTACCAGCAGCAGGCAGCCGCATTGCTTGATGGCGGGGTTGACGGATTTCTCATCGAAACGATTTTCGATACACTGAATGCAAAAGCGGCAATATTTGGATTGCAGGAGGAGTTCGTGGCTCGCGGTCAGGAGTGGCCTATTGTTATTTCGGTAACCATCACCGATGCGAGCGGCCGAACCTTATCAGGCCAAACCCTGGAAGCTTTTTTCTACTCGATTCTTCATGCCAATCCACTCGTGATCGGAATTAATTGTGCATTAGGGGCTAAGGAGCTTCTTCCATATCTTCGTGAATTAAAGCGCCTGACGTATGGGAGGGCCTTAGAGCCCTCCCATACCATATTTACATCTGCCTATCCAAACGCAGGACTTCCCAATGAACTTGGCGATTATACCCAATCCGCACTGGAGATGGCTGAATGGATCAGAATTTTTCTGGATGAGGGCCTGGTAAATCTGGTTGGAGGATGCTGCGGCACCACACCGGACCACATAAAAGCCATTGCCAATCTTGTCCGGAATATCAATTTATCCCCTGGTTCCGATCGTGAGGGAGGTCGTACGGGAGGGCCTCAGAGCCCTCCCGCTTTGAGCCCTCCCAAATTAAATAATACCGTCCTCACCGGCCTCGAACCCCTCATCATCCGTCCCGAATCGAATTTCATCAATATCGGTGAGCGGACAAATGTTGCTGGTTCAAAGCAATTTGCCCGTTTGATTCGTGAGGGAAAATTTGAGGAAGCCCTTACGGTTGCCAGGGAACAAATACAAGGCGGAGCCATGGTAATTGATGTATGTATGGACGATCCGCTTCTCGATGCATCTGAAGCTATCGGCCGTTTCCTCCGCATGGTTGCTACGGACCCTGATATTGCACGCGTTCCGATCATGATAGATTCATCCCGCTTCTCCGCGATCCAGGAAGGATTAAAGAATACTCAGGGCAAATCAGTAGTTAATTCCATCAGCCTGAAAGCCGGGGAATCGGTTTTTCTCGAGCAGGCCAGGTATTTGCGTCGCTTCGGTGCTGCCGTTATCGTCATGCTGTTCGATGAACTGGGTCAGGCAGATACTTATGAAAGAAAAATCGGAATTGCCCGCCGCTCCTACGACTTGCTGGTTAACAAGGTGTATTTCCCGCCCGAAGATATTATTATTGATCCCAACGTTCTGGCGCTGGCAACCGGGATGGAAGAGCATAACCGATATGGTTTAGCGTATATCGAGGCAACCAGGTGGATCAAACAGAACCTTCCCGGGGTGAAAGTTTCGGGCGGAGTGAGCAATCTGTCATTTGCTTTCCGCGGCCGCGAAAATATCCGGCAGGCTATGCATGCCGTGTTCCTGTACCACGCTATTCGAGCGGGTATGGATGTGGGCATAGTAAATCCCTCCATGCTGCAGGTTTATGACGAGGTAGATCCTGGTCTACTGAAACTGGCTGAGGATGTGGTTCTTAATCGCAGAAAAGATGCAACGGACCGGTTATTGGCGTATGCGGAGAAGACCGGGGACCAGGATAAAAAAAGTATTGGGCAGCCTGACGATTGGAGATCGGTGGGTGTCAAAGATCGGCTGATCCATTCGATGGTTGCCGGCATTGCTGATTTCATTGAGGCTGATGTTGAAGAAGCCCGGCAGTTATTTCAATATGCTCTCGAAGTAATTGAACAACCACTGATGGATGGCATGGGAGTGGTTGGGGATCGGTTTGGCTCAGGAAAGATGTTTCTTCCCCAGGTGATTAAAAGTGCCAGGGTTATGAAAAAGGCTGTTGCTTATCTGACTCCTTTTATTGAAGCCGAGAAGCTTTCCGGTGCAAGCACCAGCAATGCCGGCAAAGTTGTCCTCGCTACGGTGAAAGGTGATGTCCATGATATCGGTAAAAATATTGTGGGTGTAATCTTACAATGCAATAATTATGAGGTAATTGATCTTGGTGTTATGGTACCGGCCGAGAAAATTATTGACACAGCTATCCGTGAGAAAGCTACTATAATCGGTCTCAGTGGATTGATTACCCCATCGCTTGAGGAAATGGCTTACGTGGCCGGCGAAATGCAGAAAGCCGGACTCAATCTGCCGCTACTGATCGGCGGTGCTACAACTTCTGAATTACATACAGCACTCCGGATCGATCCTTTTTATGAAGGGCCGGTAGTCCATGTGAGGGACGCATCAAGAGTGGTGGGTGTTACCAGCCTTCTGCTTTCTGCCGATAAATCTGTAGCCCGGAAACTTGAAATCAAATCGGCCTATCAAAAAATCCGTAACGATTATGCCAATCGGGATAAGACTGCGGGTTATATTTCTCTGATTCAGGCCAGAGAGAATTCTTTAAAGATCGACTGGGATAGTGGAGCCGGAATCTCTAAGCCGGATCATTTAGGCCTAGTGAAGTTTTTTGATTTTCCTCTGGAAAAACTCATCCCTTACATTGATTGGTCGTTTTTCTTATATACATGGGATATTCGGGGACGGTACCCGGCAATTCTGGAGGACCCGTTAAAAGGGGCAGAAGCAAAGAGCCTGATAGCAGATGCAGAAGAAATGCTGCTGGAAATAATTGCTAACAAGTGGTTGAAAGCGAATGGAATAGCAGGCATTTTCCCAGCTAAGTCGGATCATGAGGATATTGTAGTTTATGATCCTGAGGATCCTTCAAAAGTATTAGAGAGATTTTATTTTCTGCGCAATCAGGAACAAAAGGAACCAGGAGTGCCGAATCTTTGTTTATCCGATTTTATTGCACCTGATGAAGTTGGTGTCATGGATTATATAGGGTTATTTGCTGCAACAGCAGGTATCGGATCCGATGAAAAAAGCAGGGAATTCGCCGATCAGAATGATGATTACCGGTCACTGATGTTAAAGGTGCTGGCTGATCGGCTGGCCGAAGCTTTTGCTGAATGGTTGCATAAAGAAGTACGTAAAGAGATCTGGGGCTATGTTCCCGGAGAAAATCTGGATATTGAGGAATTGCTGAAAGAGGCTTACCGGGGAATCCGGCCGGCTATCGGTTATCCCAGCTGCCCGGATCATGAAGACAAACTGACACTTTTCAGGATCCTTGATCCCGAAAAACAAACCGCTATTGAACTGACCGAAACCCTTGCCATGTATCCCGGTGCTTCGGTGGCAGGGCTCTATTTCGTACATCCCGAATCCAGATATTTTCAGGTTGGGCGTATCGGCGAGGACCAGATCAAAGATTATGCACGGCGCAGGGGAATATCCATACAACATGCTGAAAAACAACTGGCAACACACTTGAATTATCGATGAAAGTCACAGAACATATCGAAAAACTGACCGGGCCGAAGTTTTCTTTGGAGATACTACCGCCTACAAAGGGATCGAGTATCCAAACTATTTACGATGCTCTTGATCCATTGATGGAATTTAAACCGCCATACATCAATATCACCTATCATCAGGCTGAAGTAGAACTCAAACAGCGTCCGGATGGATTGCTCGAACCCCGCGTGGTTCGCAAAAGGCCCGGAACGGTGGCCATTTCAGCTGCCATACAGAACCGGTACCGGGTGGATGTGGTTCCGCATCTGATCTGCGGGGGATTTTCGAAGGAAGAAACCGAAGATGCTTTGATTGATTTGCATTATCTGGGCATACATAATGTTCTGATAGTCAGAGGTGATGCTAACCAATTGACCGGCCGGTTCGTACCTTCCCGGAACGGTCATGAGCATGCTCTGGACCTTCTAAAACAGGTGGTTGACCTGAGGAACGGAAAGTACCTCGAGGATGATCTGGAAAACCCTGAACCATTGAATTTTTCGCTGGGTGTGGCTGCTTATCCCGAAAAACACCTGGAAGCTCCGAATTTCGAGAGCGATCTCTTTTATCTGAAAGCAAAGGTTGATGCCGGCGCTGAATATATTGTCACGCAAATGTTTTTCGATAACCGCAAATTTTTCAGTTTCGTAGAGGCCTGCCGCAATGCGGGTATAACCGTTCCAATTATCCCGGGGATTAAACCAGTTTCGATAAAAAGACATATTAATATATTGCCCCAGACATTTAAAGTAGATATCCCGCAGGAGCTTTCACGTGAAATGGAGAAATGTAAAAACAATGATGAGGTGAGGCAGGTGGGTATCGAATGGGCCATTCAGCAATCTAAAGAGTTGATTGATTCTGGGGTTCCGATAATCCATTTCTTTACCATGGGGAGGGCTGATAATATCCGAAAAATTGCCGAGGGGATATTGTAAATATTCACCACAGAGTCACAGAAAACACAGAGTTTCACGGAGATTTGATTTAAGTAATCATCTCTGTGTTTCTCTATGTTCTCTGTGACTCCGTGCTTTTTTTATTTAAATTGCCGGTGTTTTCGGTACTTTTATGCCACTATGGAAGTAGATCTGTTTATGCCCTGTTTTGTTGATCAGCTGTTTCCTGATACAGGCTGGAATGTTCATCGTGTACTGGAAAATGTGGGATGCAGTGTTCTGTATAATCCTGAACAAACCTGCTGCGGTCAGGCTGCTTATAATGCCGGCCATTGGGACATTGCACAGGATCTGGCCAATAAATTTATTGATGATTTCAGCGGTTCCAGGCCAATAGTCTGCCCTTCGGCTTCCTGTGCCGGATATGTTAAGAATTATTATGCCGGCCTCCTTAAAGGCACCATATATTTGAATCAATACAACAGGCTTCGGACACAAGTATATGAATTTACCGATTTTTTGGTGAATGTTCTGCAGGTAAGAGATGTTGGAGCCCGGTTCAGGGCAAAAGTGACCTTCCATGATTCCTGTGCTGCGCTCAGGGAATATGGTATCAAAAGCGAACCGCGTGCTTTGCTTGAAAAAGTCAGGGGTCTTGAACTTCTGGAAATGCCGGATACCGACACTTGTTGCGGTTTTGGCGGAACTTTCTCGATAAAACATGAGCCTATCTCTACTGCTATGGCCCAGCAGAAAGTTGAAAATGCCTTATCAACCGGAGCGGAATATATCGTTTCGACAGAAATGTCGTGTCTGATGCATTTGGATTCTTATATCCGAAAACATCATCTGGGTATACGCTGTATGCATATTGCGGATATACTCGCAACCTCTGATCAGGGAGTGTTGTTTCACTAATACCAAATGACAAAAAACAAAAATCAAATATGAAAAACAAAGGCCTATTGATAACCGCCGCAATCCTTACGAAGATTGTAGGACTCTCTCCAGTCAACAACAAGTAAACCATGAAATTGCCCGGGTACTTATTTCTTCTTCCTTGTGCCTTAATACTTGGTAGTGGTTGTACCTCCCGATATAAAAAATATGAAGGAGTTGCATTTTCAGAGAAGTTACCTCATGATTGGGAAAATCCTGCTGTAACCAATATCAACCGCGAACCTCCCCGGGCGAGCTTTTTTTCATATGGTACCGAAAATGCCGCAATCGCTGGAAATCATGAAGGATCAGAGTTCTTTCGCACGCTTAACGGAAAGTGGTCATTTCATTATTCTCAAAAACCGGGCGATCGTCCCTTTTATTTCTTTAAAGACGATTATGATATCCGGGATTGGGATATTATAGATGTTCCTTCCAACTGGGAAATGCTTGGTTACGGAATTCCAATATATATCAGCGCGGGCTATGCCTTTAAGCCTTCTCCTCCTAATGTTCCAAAGGATGACAATCCGGTTGGAAGCTACCGGCGTGATTTTCATATTCCTCCATTATGGAAGGACCGCGAGGTATTTCTCCATTTTGGAGCGGTTAGCTCCGCTTTTTATGTGTGGGTCAACGGGGAACCCGTAGGATACAGTGAGGACAGTAAAACCCCCTCCGATTTTAATATCACCCGGTTTATCAGAAATGGAAAAAATACCCTTGCGATTGAAGTCTATCGCTGGTCGGATGGATCATATCTTGAAGATCAGGACTTCTGGAGAATGAGTGGAATTACCCGTGATGTGTACCTGTTCTCAACCAACCGGGTTCACATTGCTGATGTTTTTATCCATTCCGATTTGATCCATGATTATCGGGATGGCTTGTTTAAACTGGTTATGGATGTCCGGAATTATAATACTCCGGATTCTGTTTATCAGATTGATGTTAATATCCTGGATGGCCGGGCACCATTGTTCAGGGAGTCTAAAAAGATGGAAATCAGTGAAGATTCGCAAAATGTTGTTTTCACAGATACCTTGCTGAACATCCGGGAATGGTCGGCCGAAGAACCAAACCTGTATACTCTTCTCATCAGCCTGAAAAACAGCATGGGGCGGAATATTGAATCGGTTAGTATGCCAATTGGATTCAAGAGTGTTGAGATAAAAGATAAACAACTGCTAATCAATGGAAAACGTGTTTATCTCAAAGGTGTAAATATGCATGAACATCATCCTGAAAAGGGCCATGTGGTTGACGAAGAAACTATGAGACAGGATATCCTGTTAATGAAATCCAATAATATTAACGCGGTCAGAACCTCTCATTATCCGCAGCCGGAGCGATGGTACCAGCTTTGCGATCAATATGGTCTTTACCTGATCGATGAAGCTAATATCGAATCACATGGCATGGGTTATGATAAGGATTCCACTTTGGCTGACCGGCAGGAGTGGGCAGCTGCCCATCTCGACCGGACCATTAGTATGGTAGAGAGAGATAAAAACCATCCATCTATTCTTATTTGGTCGTTGGGTAATGAATCTGGCGATGGAAGCAATATGCTGGCTGATTATAAGTGGATAAAAAAGCGTGACCCGTCGCGACCGGTACAGTATGAACGAGCCGAAAAATCTACCAATACTGCAGAGTATCATACCGATATCTGGTGCCCAATGTATGCAAAGATTGAATTTCTGGTTCAATACGCTGATAATCCGGAAAACGAAAGACCTCTGATCTTGTGCGAATATGCCCATTCTATGGGAAACTCTACCGGCAATCTGCAGGATTATTGGGATGTCATTGAGTCTCATCCTATTCTGCGGGGAGGATTTATTTGGGATTGGGTCGATCAGGGGTTGACCAAAACTAACGATAAGGGGAAAAAATACTGGGCTTATGGCGGAGATTATGGTCCTCCGGGCACTCCGACATCTGGTAATTTCTGTATTAACGGACTTGTTTTTCCGGACAGGACTCCTCATCCTGCATTAACAGAGGTAAAGAAGGTATATCAATATGTTAAAATGTTACCGGTAGATTTGAAAACCGGCAAAATCAATCTGGTCAACGGATATGCATTCTCAAATCTCTCTTCATTCCAATTGCACTGGATAATTGAACAGGATGGAAGTCAGGTTGACGAAGGTACCGTGAACTGTCCTGATGTACCTGCCGGTAAGTCGGCCGAAATAAATCTTCAATATAAAGTGCCTGTGCCTCAGCCAGGTGAGGAATATTTTTTAATTCTCTCAATCTTCAGGCCTGAAGCCTGGACCATTCTGCCGGCTGGACACGTTTACGCCACAGCCCAACTTAAATTGCCGGTTTATAAGGAGCGGATGCTGGTTCCGGTGAGAGATTATGGAGATCTTTCAACAATCGAATCAACAGGAAAAACAACCATTAAGGGCAAAGATTTTTCCATCACATTTGATGGTTTAAACGGACAGATGGTTTCATTGAAATTTAAAGGTACCGAACTTGTGAAAGAAGCTATGGTTCCTGACTTTTGGAGGGCTCCTACTGATAATGATTTTGGTAACGGTTTGCCGGAGCGTTGTGCAATCTGGAAAGAGGCTGGTAAAAATGCCAAACTGGTTAGTTCCCGGTTTGAACAGCCGAACCCGCGACTGGCAGTATTTGACTTTGGATTTGCCTTGTCGGATTCCATGGGCCTGTTTGCTTCCGTTGGTTTGCGATATAAGATCTACGGAACTGGTGATATTATGGTAGAGTACCAGTTTGAGAAAAAGCGTGATTCCTTACCTGAAATACCCCGGATAGGATTGAACCTGATTTTGAGAAAGGAATTTGATAAGGTAAAATGGTATGGCCGTGGACCTGAAGAGAACTATTGGGATCGCAAAAGTGCCTCATTGGTTAGTCTTTATAAAAATAGCGTATCCAATCTTTATACTTCCTATATCAGACCGCAGGAAAATGGTTATCACACGGATGTCAGATGGTTAAGTCTCTCGAATGGCAAGGGACAAGGGTTATTGATCATAGGGGAACCCATGGTCTGTTTTAGCGCCCTCCATAATAAGCGTGAAGATTTTACAAGTATGCAGCGGAATTTCGATGAAAGGCTAACGAACCCCGCACAGTATAATAGACACACGGTTGATGTGGTACCGCAAGATCTTGTAAGCCTTTATATCGATCTTGGGCAGATGGGTGTTGGCGGGGATAATTCCTGGGGAGCCCAAACCCATCCGGAATACCGGATTGAAGGAAAGAGTTACCAATATCGTTTCCGGCTGAAACCCATTGGATTAATTGACGGGGAACATAAGCTGGCCCGTCAGAAACTCGATGGATTCAATTGATTATATAATTGCCAGATTCTTAATTATATAGTCAAAAAACGCAGATTGAATCTGAGGGTAAGTCAGTCGGTCTGGAATACCGGTAAATAATTCGATTTCACCGATTTCGAAACTGGGTAAAGGTCCCAATTCAAGAATTTTAGCGATAAAAATCATCCCAAAAACCTTCTTCTCATTTAAAATCCCTTCGTAGGAGACAATCGGATCGAGGCTGAATTCCAGAGCACCCGTTTCTTCATACAATTCGCGACGAGCTGCTTCCTGGGGAGTCTCCCCGGATTCCAAATGTCCTGCCGGAAGCTCCCAGGTATCCCTCTCTTTATGCTTAACCCACAACCATTGACCCCGGTATCGGCTCACGATGATCGAGAATGTATAGGGAACAGGTTCATTAACTGAAGGATCAAAGAACCGGATCGCAGGGGTTATGGGTTGAACTGACGATGCCATTCTTTAAATATTTCTGACTTATCCTCTCCAAATTTGCTTATTCCTTCCAGAACTTCCTCAAATGGCCTTTCTTCCTCGAGGTTCATCGGATCTTTAAAGAAGAATTTGTCGCAATAGGTTATTAATTTCTCTGCCAAACTGATAGGTTCCATGGGTCTTCGGGGTAAAAGCCCATCAATTCGGTCAATATCCAATAAGGTAAGGCCCGTTCCGGTATGCCTTTCGCAAACAAGTGCATGCTTGGGCAATCCTTCGGCCAACAGCAGGTTATGCCCCTTAAAGCCGTGACAGATATAAGGAAGATCGCCGAAGCAACCAATTTCCGGGGCTGAGGTGTAAAAAATTCCTATGTCGTGGAGCATCGAAGCTTCCCGGATAAATTCAATATCTGGTCCGGTGAGATTCAATTGCTTGGCCTTTTCGATAGCCTTTCGGGCAACTGCCTGGCTATGAAGCAATAATATACGAAAGGAAAGACTTTCGGGTTGGTAGTATTTGGTGATTATCCTGACCGGATCCATAGTTTCTACCGCGCTCTGACGCTTCCACTGCCAGAAATGGAGGTATTCACTTTTGGATTGCCTTTGTAATAAACGTTACCGCTACCAGAAATATGGGCATCCAGACGGTTGTCCACAGAAAGTTCCATCCCTCCTGAACCGGAAACTCTCACATCAGCTTTTCGGGCTGATAAATCGTATGCGTTTATGTTTCCGGATCCGGTGATACTGAAGTCCAGGTAGTCTGCCGATCCTTTCATGAAAAGGTCGCCGGAACCACTGATATTCACCTTTATATCACCGGCTTCCATATCCAGATCTATTTTTCCTGAACCGGAGATCCGGATCACAAGATCTTTCTGGTTTGTGAAATGATTGACAAATTCGACATCACTTGATCCAGATATTTTGATCGATCTCAGCGTTTCCAGTGTTATGTAGATTTTTACCGGTTCACTCTGCCAAACCGATCGTTTGTTATCAATTTGCCAAACTTCACCATGGACCTCGAGATTCAGGTTGTCAATGATATTCTCCTGACCCAGGATTCTGACTTCCTGAGCAGATCCCTGAGTAAGAAACACCTTAGCTGAACCCGGAAGTGAAATACCTTTAATTTTGTCAAGGTTAAGCTTCCTCTCAACTATGGGACCCTCACCACGGATACCGAATCGTCCATTTTCCCAACAGCCTGATGCACCTATGAAAAGTAAACCGATAGTGACTGAATACAGCAGTGATTTCATGATATTTTAATTATATTATCAAAAATACAAAAAAAATCCCCGTCTGAACGGGGATTTTTCAAATTATGAGGCTATTGATCATGTCTTAACAGCTTGATCTGATCTGCTTCCCACACACCGAGCGAATGTTTGTAGGTAATTTCCAGAATACCGATACCGGGAGTTTGTGGTGATCGGCTTAATTCGATGCCACCGATAAAATTTGTACTTCCGTCAACATTTAGTTTGGTGGAATGAAGGTACTTAAATCCCTTCGTGTTCAGCGAAATGATTTGATTTGGAACAGCAATCGGTTTTGGAGATTCAACGATACGGGTGATCCCATCCTGGAAAGTCACCTGGATCTGTGAACCATTTTGGATGCTTATGGCAGAAGGAATTTGCTCATCCGAATTAAAAACGAGGTTGGGTTCCTTATATTTAAGTGAGAAAAGATATTGTCGTGCCTGGCCTCCTTTTATGTCAAAAGGAACATGGACCCAGGCTTCAGGAATGGCATCGCCATCACAATCTTCAAAGGTCAGTAATGGCAAATAGCCAATAGCATTCTCCGGAACAAGTAACAGGCATCTTTGTCCGGTTGCGAATTCCAAAAAGAAAGGAGTTGACAAAAAACCGATAGCATTCTTCGGTAGGCTAACCAGGTATTTTTGTCCTGTGACGAATTCCAACAACAGAAAAATGTCCGAATAGTTCATTTGGGGAACTTCGGAAGGATAACCCAGCAGACTGGCGGTCCAGCTCATTTTTCTCGTATTGACCATTGTCTTCTGGAGGATTTCAGTACCGGCTGGGATATTAAATTCTCCAACCGCCCATAGGGGGACAGTCGACAACGCAAAAACTATTTCACTGTAGTCGATATAATCCTTATACAGGCAAGCATATCCGCGGTTAACCCAAATGGCTGAATGCCTGGCGTTTTTTTCTGTAACAGCTGTACGGCCGTTACTCAAAGGAGGACCCAGAATTTCAGAAATTGCCTTTACAACTGAATCCCGGCTTAATGAATCCAGCTTCTGTAATGAATCCAGCTTCTGTATTGCGAGGTTATATTCGCGGCTTACTGTAGGATCACGGGTCTTTCTGTCGGCGATGTCGGCACTGATTACCCTTATTTCATGCTCCTTCCTGAATTGAAAACGTGAAATACTATCTTTAACAAAAGTGAATTCCAGCTTACCATGCTCGCCCAGCAGATCAGCCGGATACCTCAGACCGGTAAGATAGGTCTGGTTTTTACTTGTGGCGAGAATCTCTTCACCATTCCCCATGGTTTTTACCAGGAACTCATGGTTCCATGATTTCAAAATGATGTAAGGATCGAATGGAAAATTCCTGATGTCCTGGGATTTAGCTTCCTGAAAACTAAAGACGAATGTCAGTGTTGTAATGATCAGTAATAATTTCGACTTCATTTTTAAATATTTCCGATGATTCCGGTTTTACATTGTGTGCAATCGCAAAATTGGGTCAATAAAGACTCTAATTGATCCAGAACAGGGTCAATTCCCTTTTTACCGTAAAATCCCGTGATCAGCATAAGGATTTGAGTGGTAGAGATGTTAATCTGTGTCCTTTCACTATCTGAGGTTGGGTTGCCAATGGCTCCCAACTGATCACGATATACGGGAAGGTTTTCAACATTTAACGGTCCCCGACCTATGGCGATAAATTCTTCCCCGGGAAGTCCGATACCTAACTCAATGTCACCTTTTACCTGCTGGGCATCAAAGCCTCCGATGGTGATACCCGTGCTAAGGGATACCAGATTAAGCGCATCCACGGCAGTGGAAATGGGGTATAGCCCCTTGCTTTTAACCACCCTTCTCATTAAAGCCTCGGCGGAAAGTCGGTAGCGATTCGGGTCTTTACCTAAATGCCGGTATGCCTGCTTGCCGGCACTAATTCCTTCCACCCTCCGGATGCTTTCTTCATCCATCAAACCCGATATTTCTTCAGATCTTACCATCAGAAGCTTCCAGAGTTCCGGATTGCCCGGACTGTTTTTTATATTTCCTTCGAGATAAGCTATAACCATATCAGGAAAGAGTTCAGATACCTCTTTCCTGATATGGATGGTACCATTCCAATAATTATTGGATTCCATGGTTTTGAAGTTCAAATAGATAACGGTATTCGCCGTTCAGATTCATCAGTTCGGAGTGTGTTCCCTTTTCAGCTACCTGACCCTCCTTGATCACATAAATCCGGTCAGCATTCTGTATGGAAGATAACCGGTGAGCAATGATGATTGTTGTCCGATTCTTCATGAGATCCTGAAGCGATGCCTGCACATAATTCTCAGATTCGGAGTCGAGAGAAGAGGTGGCCTCATCCAGGATCAGAATCGGTGGATTCCGGTAAATCGCCCTGGCCAGGCAAATCCGCTGCCTTTGACCCCCGGACAGGGTACTGCCACGATCGCCGAGATGAGAATCAAGGCCTTCCTCCATCTGAATGATAAATTCCCAGGCATGGGCAACTTTAGCGGCTGTTTCGGCTAACGCGGCGTCTGGTACACTGCCAAATGCTATATTGGATAAAATGGTGTCGTTAAACAGAACCGGATCCTGTGGAACTATTCCCATCAGATTCCTCAGAGCCTTGGTGTTCACTTTTCTTACATTTTTCCCGTCAATCAATATTTCACCGTTTCCCACATCATAAAATCGAGCCATCAGATCGACCAGGGTAGATTTTCCGGAACCCGACTGACCAACAAAGGCTATAGTTTCACCCTTATGGATGGTTAAGCTGACATCATTTATTACGACAGTATTTTCGTAGGAAAAACTGACATTGTTCAGCTCGATTTTATCATTAAAAGAATTGATTTCAAGCGGATTAGGTTCTTCGTGCATAGGATTTTCCGACTGCAGAACCTGGTTGATCCTGTCGATTGAGGCTAAGCCTTTGTTCAGATGATAATAGGCAGTGGAAACTGATTTGGCAGGAATTAGCAACTGAGAGAAAACGGCAATATAGGCGATAAAGGAGGCAGCACTTAACGCTCCCTGACCCTGCAGAACCAGATTACCGCCAAAAGCCATCAGGCCAACTACCACCAACGAGCCCAGAAATTCAGACAGGGGAGAAGCCAGATCCCGATGCCGGGTTATTGCATTCATGATACGCGTAAAAATCTGGTTCTCTTTTTGAAAATTCTTCTCGCTTTGCTCCTGTGCATTAAATGCTTTGATAATACGAAGCCCCGATAAGGTTTCTTCAACCATCGACATCAGCATTCCCATTTGGTTTTGGCTCCGGGAAGATATTTTACGAAGATTTCTGCCTACTGTTCCGATTAAAAAAGCACTGATCGGGAGGATCAGAAGGACGATGAGGGTAAGAGTCGGACTCATTATAAACATACCGATCAGAAAAATCAGTATGTTCAGCGGATCCCGGAAAAACTTTTCGAGCGAAGCCATAACTGACCATTCCACTTCCTGAACATCCTGGGTAAGTCTCGACATGATATCGCCCTTCTTCTCACGGGAATAATAAGATAACGGAAGCTCGATTATCTTTGAGTATATCTGGTTACGCAGATCCCTGACTACCCCGTTACGAACAGGCGCCATGAAGAAATTTGCAAAATAAATATTGGCGGTTTTCAGGAAGAATAGGGCAATCGCTATAACACTTACAACGATCAACGCTGTATGAGGGCCTTGTTTTTCGATCAGCTGGCTTAAAAGATAGTTGAAATTCTGCTCGATCGACTGCCTGGTGAATTCAAGAGAGCCGGGGGCACTTGTTATAGCGGCATCACCAAACAGAACACGCAGAAAGGGGCCGATCAGTATCAGGCTGAGTAAGGAGAATATCACCCCAAAAAGATTGAACACGAGGTTAAGAACAACGTATGAGCGGTAGGGATAAATATATCGTCTGATGATCTGGAAAAAGGTCTTCATGCCGGTTTGGAGTATTTTTTATAAAACGTATGTACCGGCTATTATTGTCTGAGATTCTTTACACCCAGATAATTCCATGGTGAAATCGCTTTTAATTCCTCCTTAACCTGCTGTTTAACGTCAAGGGTGTCAATGAACAGATGGATCTGATCTTTAGTAATATGCACGTTTTTTCGGGTTAATTCTTTGAGGGCTTCATAAGGATTTGGATAGTTTTCCCTGCGAAGTATCGTTTGAATGGCCTCGGAAATTACCGCCCAATTGTCCTCAAGATCTTTGTTTATTGCATCTTCATTTAAGAGGAGTTTATCCAAACCTTTCTGAAGGGATTTCATGGCGATCAATCCATGAGCCAATGGTACGCCAATATTCCTGAGTACGGTTGAATCAGTCAGATCCCTTTGTAGTCTTGATATAGGAAGTTTTTCACTGAGGTGATCGAAAATCGCATTGGCAATCCCGAAATTACCCTCGGCATTTTCAAAATCAATCGGATTAACTTTATGCGGCATGGTGGAGGATCCTACCTCACCTTTCCTGATTTTCTGCTTAAAGTAACCCATTGAAATATAAGTCCATATATCTCTTGAAAGGTCAACCATAATCACCTGAATACGCCTGAGGCAATCGAAAATCGCCGCCAGGTTATCATAATGCTCGATTTGAGTCGTAACCTGGGATCTGTCGAGCTTCAGGATGATGTTAACCAAATGATTGCCAACTTCAACCCAATTGATATCTGGATAAGCAACCACATGGGCATTGAAATTTCCGGTGGCTCCGCCGAACTTGGCCGGGTAAGGAAGATGTTCAAGAATTTCGATCTGTTTCTCCAACCGGTCTACAAAAACCAGAATTTCCTTTCCTAACCGGGTAGGGGAGGCGGGTTGACCATGGGTGCGGGCCAGCATCGGAATGTCCTGCC
This sequence comes from Porphyromonadaceae bacterium, assembly GCA_007280905.1. Lineage (GTDB taxonomy): Bacteria > Bacteroidota > Bacteroidia > Bacteroidales > UBA12481 > UBA12481. The sequence continues at coordinate 15,438 of QYQM01000100.1, forward strand.
ATTCGTCCGACATCGACTTCAGTTTGCTGTTGAGTTTTAAAAGTACCGGCAGATAAACTTGTTCGATAGCTTCTTTGATTGAAAGGGGTACAGCTGTATTATTAATATCCTGAGATGTCAGTCCGAAATGGATAAACTCCTTAAATTGCCCAAGATTAAGCTGGTCAAACTGTTCCTTAAGGTAATATTCAATAGCTTTAACATCATGATTGGTAATTCTTTCGATTTCCTTAATCCGGATTCCGTCGTCAGGAGCAAAATTCAGATAAATGCTTTTAACTGAAGAGATCTTTTGTTTGGGAAAGTCAAGAAGTTGTGGCAATGGTAATTCGCATAGTACGAGGAAATACTCAATCTCAACCTGTAACCGGTATTTGATAAGAGCCCATTCCGAAAAATAGGAAGCCAGCTCATGAGTCTTATTCCGATATCGTCCGTCAACAGGGGATATTGCCGTTAATTCCGTGAGATTCATAATCTTATAAATTTTTAGTCAAAGTTAAGAAAAACCGGTGTTATCTATGTGCCAATATGCTTTCTATATTCGTATTCACTACCTTTGGATTGATGAAAATTTCCGTTGTAAGTTACCTGAATTCAGCCCCTCTGGTTTACGGTATCCAGCATTCTACTGAACTGAAAGATTGTTCAGTGAGTTTGGATGTTCCTACAGCAGGGGCGGCAAAACTTGCATCCGGTGAGGCAGATATTGCATTGGTTCCGGTTGGTGCCTTTGTGCAGCCTGGTCAGGTGGAATGGGTAGGGAATTATTGCATCGGCGTAGAGGGGCCGGTGCGCACAGTATGCCTGCTCTCAGAGGTTCCGCTCAACAGAATACGGAAGGTTTGGCTGGATCCCCATTCCCGAACCAGTGTGCAATTGATCAGGATTCTTGCCCGAGATTACTGGAAGGTTGACTGGGAGTTTATCCCGGCTATAGAAGGATTTGAGTATGGCGCGATTAAAGGGGATAATGCCGGTGTTTGCATCGGGGATAAAGTTTTTGGCCTCGAAGGCCGCTATACATACCGCTACGACTTGGCTCAGGAATGGATTCGTTTCGCAGGATTGCCATTCGTTTTTGCCGCCTGGGCAGTAAAAATGCCTATTGATCCGGGTATAATCACTAAGCTGGATCGGGCTCAAAAGGTCGGTATAAAAGCAATCCCGGATATTGCCCGGGATTGGAGTTTAAAAATCGGCTTAACGAAATCTGAAATCCGGGATTACCTTACCCGCAATATTTCCTATCAATTCACTAAGGAGAAGAAAGAGGGTATGGACCGATTTTTTTCTCTTATTCAGAACCAGTCATAATAAACAGCGGCTTGAAGTCAAAGGCATTGTATTTGGGCCTTAGACGGTCGGTATTATAATGCTTCTCAATATCAACCAATTTCTTGGTCGACGTAACAACATCCAGTGGAGCATTATCATAACGACCATTCTTTAAAATAACCAGGCGTCCGTGAATTCCTTTGAGAATCAGGTCGAGGGCCAGATTGCCAAAAGCCATCGGTACTATAGAATCCAGTGCATCAGGATCCCCGCCGCGGACCAGGTAGCCAAGGTTTTGATTGATAATATTGATTTTTTTACCGTCATTATACTTGGCAGTAAGGTCTTTGATGTGGTTTCCAACTGTCACGCCAATACCGCCCAGTTTGGCGTGGCCAAACATATCTTTCTCGCTATCCATAAAACTCATATTTTCCAGACCTTCAAAGGTGGCACCCTCTGAAATCAGGCAAATTGAGTATTTTGAAGGATTATGGTTACGATCCTGAACCAGTAATTCGGTCAATCGTTCAATGTTAAACTTATATTCGGGGATAACACACCGGTGCGCAGCACCTGCCATGGTGGGCAGCATAGCGGTATAGCCGGCATATCTTCCAAAAACTTCAATGACCAGAATCCTCTCGTGAGATCCGGCACTGGTGCGCAACGTGTTGACGAGGTGAATGGTGCGTGTTATACAAGTTGAAAACCCAATGCAATAATCCGTTCCGGGAACATCGTTGTCCATAGTTTTCGGAATGGCCACAACCTTGAGCCCCTCATTGTATAGCCGAACAGCATAACTGAGGGTATCGTCGCCCCCGATTGGTATCAGATAATCGACTCCAAGCCATCCGAGGTTCTTAATGATTTCAGGCGTAAGATCATTACTTTCAGCCAAATAACTGTCTTTCAGGTGATCCGGGACAGATACTTTAGGAATATGGCTCGGGCGTGTTCGCGAACTATGAAGAAAAGTTCCTCCGGTTCGTCCGGCCCTGTTGACAACTTCTTCGGTTAATGTAATGAAATTGTTGCTGTTATCATGTTTTTCATCTCTTACCATCTCGGTAATCCCTGCCCAACCACGGCGAAGACCGATGACATCATATCCTTCACGTAAAGCCCTGATGGTTATCGCACGGATAGCCGGGTTTAATCCGGGAACATCCCCTCCGCCGGTCAAAATGGCAATTGTACCTTTCTTTTTCATAATTAATATTTTTGATTTGACATTTTGGTTTTGCCGGCAAGCGGAATCCTATATCGTCCGGCAATTGTTCGTAAAATTAATAAAAAAACCCTGCTTTTATGAAGCAGGGTTTTTCTGATATCGGATTAGAACCTCTTTTCTTTGATTCTGGCTTTCTTACCTGTTAAGTCACGCAGATAATAAATACGTGCTCTGCGAACTCTACCGTGCTTGTTGACCTCTATTTTATCAATAAATGGCGAAAAATCAGGGAAGATTCTTTCAACACCAATACCACCAGAGATTTTGCGAACAGTAAACGTTGCCGTAGTTCCATCTCCACGACGCTGTATGACCACACCACGGAACATCTGAATCCTTTCTTTATCCCCTTCTTTGATTTTATAATGTACGGTTACGGTATCGCCGGCTTTGAATCCAGGATACTCCTGATGTACCGCAAATTCCTGCTCTGCAATGTTTAATAAGTTCATTTCGCTAATCTTACTGGTTTATTACAAAATTGGCTGCAATATTAGCTTTTATTTTACAGATTAACAAGCCAAGATCTAAAATAGTTGGCACATTATTTCTTCATTTCAACCACTTTCAGACGATCGCCATTGCTTTCCTTAACCATTTTTTTCCAGGCTTCTGAATAACCGGGTTGATCCGGCCCTACAGCTACTCCGGTACCATTGTCCGGAAATTTTCCGTCTTGTTCTTTCTTGATATTTCCATCTATATATTTAACCAGCAGATATTCAGATAATTCCTTCCAGCGATTAAAAGTGATATCAGCTTGCTGGCAGGAGTAATCAGTTAAAAATTGCCGGGCAAGTTTCTCGTCCTTTGCTAAAAGGAGTTCAGCAGCTTTGTCGATGGCAGGGGTAAAAGAGGCAAATTTTTCCGTCAGTTCTTTTTGAACCTTCGCTACATCCTTAGACATATAATTATACCTCAGGTAACACATATTTGATACCCGGTTAAAAACCCAGAAGGCTGAAGTTTCAGAGTATTTGAGCATATCACCGTTGCCTTCGGCAAAATTTTTGGGAACATCCAGCATCCCGCAATACATCGGAACATATTGTGTGGTTGCTGCATCGTCAACGCCAAACCATAGGATCCCGCCAATAGGATTAGCTAACCATGAGCGTGATTGGGCGATAAATGAGAAGCCGGTCTGCTGGGTGGCAATGGCCCGCTCGTTCAGGTATTGCTGACCTTCTACTTCAAAATGCATCGGTCTCCAACGGTATGGGCATTCAAAAGCTCCTGCTCCGAGGTCTTTTGTCATATCCATAGGTGTCCCTTCATAATGATCTGCCATAAAACTCATCAGGTTCTGTGCAGTAAGTTTTTGGTCAGGCTTGATCCATAATGGCATGGGTTTGCGGGCATCATATCCCATTGCATAATCGAGGTATTGATCCATCCCTTTTGCAACATGATTGAAAAAGGCATATACCCTTGCTTCGCAACCCCGAAGGCTGCCAAACTCAAGCGGTGCAAAGGTATCGCGGAAAGAAAAATCCTCATCTTTTCCGGTAAACCAGCCTTTTTCCCTGGCAAAGGTGATGACATCTTTAGCATACAAACAATTCTCAGGATCTTTCAAAGGGAATGTGGTAATACGGGCTTGATTGGCATGCGCACACACATACCCGTCGGGTACTTTTCTGGCGACATATAAAATTCCGTTTTTACCCGGACCTTTACCAATGATTTCAAGTATCCACACTTCGTTTGCATCAGCGATGGACATGGATTCCCCGGATGAATAGTAACCATACTTATCACATAAAGTAACTATGGTCTCAATAGCTTCCCGGGCTGTTTTGGCGCGTTGCAAGGTCATGTACATCAGGCTGCCATAATCCATTATTGCAGAGGGATTCTGCAGTTCAGGCCTTCCTCCATAGGTGGTTTCACCAATGGACAGCTGATATTCGTTCATATTACCAATCACGGAGTAGGTATGCGAAACCTGAGGTATTTTACCAAGATATTTTCCGGTATCCCATTCTTTTATTTCAGCCATGGCACCTTGTGGCCAATCTGCAGCAGGCCGGTGATACAATTCACCATATAAAACATGTGAATCGGCTGCATAGCTAATCATTACAGATCCGTCGACTGATGCTCCTTTTGATATTAGAAAATTTGTACACGCAATGGAACTTCCAGCCCCTATTGACAGGACGGTTAAAAGAATCGATATGATTTTTTTCATAGTATATAGAAAATTAAAAAGTTATCTAAAAAATGAAATGGTATAGCTATTGGCGTTAGCCAACTGATCAGCCACACGAATTACCATCTTGTGTTGAATCCCGGTTTTTATCCGGTGCGTATCAAACGGATACTCCAGTGAAGAATTTTTGGAATCATACTCCAGCAAAATCCATTTGCCATCGATTTCACCGCGATAACTCTGAATGCCAGAGAAATCGTCCTTTACGGTAAAACTGATGTTATTCAGTGATTTAAGCTCAGCAACCGATGAAAAGTTCATCGGTGTAATGATAGGTTTTATAGTATCAACCATGATGCAGAAGGATCCAAAGTTTCTTGTCCTGGTAACCAATCGGTTGCCTTCCCAGGTACCGCCCAGGCAGTTATATTTGTTGTTTCCAAGGTATTGCGCTATTGTTGCCTTGGTCCTTAAGTTCTCAGGGAGGTTTTTCGCTTCGATGGCTAACCGGTAAAAAAGATGCAGCGGCACATCAGAATGGTGAACCTGGTGAAGAGGCGAATAACTCCCTGGCCTGGGATCAGATACTGTATAGTCAAAATAAATATCATCATACAGAGCTCCTGGAGGCAGGATTACTTCAAGCCCATCAGTTTTAAAAGAATTGGATTCTGCAAAGTTGAAGTAAGCATTGTAAACAGGTAAAAAATCAGGGTCATGACGAAATTTAGCAGTATCCAGCCTGGCATTGCATACCGCAACCGATTGATTGCCGGCAGCATCTTCCACAACAATCTTTATTTTAAATGTCTTCTTATCCTTCAATTCAATCCGGCCCCGATTCCTGGCAAACCGGTAAATGGTTCCTTGATTATTGGGATCGATAAACAACTTCAGAATGGCTTTCCGATTGGACATAAAGAACTTATAATCCATAAAACTATTCACATACCGCGTTTCGGCAAAAGAGATCTCATCCAGACATGATTCGAAAAACAGGTTATCATCAACGTAACCCTGAATTTTATAAACTCCGCAGTGATTATCTGATCCGTTCAGAAGATCATAGGTTTCAATACCTATTCCGGAGATTTCATCAAAAGGTATGGGGTCACTGACTGATGGGCGATAAGTACCGTTGGTCAAATATAGCTGTGCAGATATCGGCCTTACCCAGTCCCGGTGTTCTTTGAGTGAATACACGTATAGCTTTTCGATAACCGGTGGAATTTCATCCTTAACCCCAATCGATCTGACCAGTGGATTTATAGGGTTTTCTGCTTGTGTTTCACGCAGTTCAAAATGAAGGTGAGGCCCTTCAGAACTGCCCGAATTACCTGATAAGGCAACTATCTGCCCCTTTTTAATCACCAGTTGGGAAGGTTCCGGAAAAAGATCCACGGCAAAGGATTCTCTTCGGTACTGCTCGGCAATTACGTATTGATTAATGTTATCGTTAAACGAGAATAAATGGCCATAAAGAGAGGTGAATCCATTAGGATGCCTTATATACAGTGCTTTACCGTAACCACCGGCCTCAACTTTTATCCGGGAAACATATCCGTCTGAAACTGATCTGACCGGAATCCCTGTTGCGCCATTCGTTTTGATGTCAATTCCGGAATGAAAATGGTTTGCCCTGGGTTCCCCGAAGTTCCCGGCCAGAAAAAGCGGGATATCGACAGGCGAAGTAAGGGTATTCCGATCTGGTCCGACCAGCGCCTGCCCCCTCAATGGATCAAGAAATTGACAGAATATCAATAGGTTAAGTGCGAAAATAATATTCACCATTTTTTTCATGGGTTCCAAAGATAACGGATCGGGTGGTAATTCTATCCAAATTTTGATTTGATTGATCTGTATGTTACCTTTGTAATAAAAAGAGACCATGACATTCGAGCAGGAGGAAATGATCCGCCAGCTTAGGTACAGGATCCGGTTACTGATGGCGCGATACCAGAGCCTGAAACACGAAAACGAAAGTCTGGTTGCCGAGAAAAATGAGTTATTAACTTTAGCAGAAAAACAAAAGAAAGACATAAACCATCTCGAACAGCAGTATACAACGGCTAAGCTGGCCAAATCGGTTCTGGTACCATCAGAAGACCGTGAAACAGCAAAAGCCCAGATTAACAGGATTGTGCGGGAAATTGACGAATGTATAGCTCTTTTAAATAAATAGGAGGATAAGTGGATAGCGGGTTCCATATAAAATTACAGATTGCCGGACGATTCTATCCATTGATCATCGATCGTAAGGATGAAGAAAAAGTAAGAAAAGCAGCCAGGATTATCAATGAGAAGGTTGGACAGTATCAGCAGCGTTATCGTGATAAGGATGGACAGGATTTTCTGTCCATGGCAGCTTTTCAGTTTGTTTTGAAACTGATTGAATTAGAAGAAAAGTCAAACGATACTCCTTTGATTACAGCAATTGGGGAAATTACCGAAGAGCTGGAAGAGTTCATACAGAAAAACTAGGCGTTCTTTGAATAAAAATATTGCCCGTATTAATCCTTAATCCTTGTAAAACTCAACATTTTTCACATTGGAGCAAAGCTCATAACTTATTAGGACAGGCCTCGGTTATCCCGTTTACCCGGGAGAGTTTCTTAGGAAGCCAGTGGAAGCCCGAAGAAGTTGGCAGCTCCATCCCTGTTTAACTGGGGTTTTTGTTGTATTAAGGTATTAGTACGGGTTTTTTTTGAGTTGCTGGGATGTATCCCACTTTATATATAACAAATTAATAATGAATAAATTATGTTTCTAACGGGTATAATTATTGGTATAGCTTCATTTCTCGTTGGCGGTACAATCGCATTCTTTGCCGGACGAAAATCTTTACAGACTAAGGCTTCTAATGTCCTGAAAGATGCAGAAACTGAAGCTGAAATGATTAAGAAAGACAAGATTCTGCAAGCCAAGGAGAAATTTCTTCAGCTAAAAGCTGAACACGAACGGATCATCAATGAAAAGAACAGTAAAATCCTGATGGCAGAAAATAAAATCAACCAGCGGGAAGCAGGTCTTTCACAGAAAATAGAAGAGAATCAGCGTAAGAATAAGGAAATTGAAGCCATTCGTACCAATCTGACTCAGCAAATAGAACTACTGAACAAAAAGAACGAAGAACTCGACAAGTTCCATAAACTTGCCGTTGAAAAGCTTGAAACCATCTCTGGATTATCTGCCGAAGAGGCAAAAATGCACATGATGGAATCCCTTAAGGCAGATGCCAGGTCTGAAGCCATGGGCTACGTTTCTGAAGTTATCGAAGAAGCAAAAATGACTGCTTCAAAAGAAGCCCGGAAAATAGTGATCAATACCATTCAGCGTGTAGCCACCGAGGAAGCAATTGAGAATTCTGTCACCATTTTCAATATCGATAATGATGATATAAAAGGACGGATTATCGGTCGTGAAGGCCGGAATATCCGCGCTCTCGAGGCAGCAACCGGTGTGGAGATAATTGTGGATGATACCCCGGAAGCTATTATCCTCTCGGCTTTTGACCCCGTTCGTCGCGAGATTGCCAGGCTATCGCTTCACCAATTGGTGACCGACGGCCGGATTCATCCCGCCCGTATCGAAGAAGTGGTTAAAAAAGTGGAGAAACAGGTAGAAGAGGAAGTAATCGAAGCCGGCAAGAGAACGTGTATTGATCTTGGTATTCATAATCTTCATCCCGAACTGATCAGATTGGTCGGAAAAATGAAATACCGCTCTTCCTACGGACAGAATCTCCTTCAGCATTCGCGCGAAGTAGCTAACCTCTGTTCCATTATGGCAGCAGAGTTGGGACTTAATGCGAAATCAGCCAAACGGGCTGGTCTATTGCATGATATAGGAAAAGTTGCCGAGGAGGACCCTGAATTGCCGCATGCCTTGCTTGGAATGAAACTTGCCGAAAGGTTTAAAGAAAAACCGGACGTATGCAATGCCATCGGCTCCCATCATGAGGAAACCGAAATGACTACCTTATTGGCGCCAATCGTTCAGGTTTGTGATGCCATCTCAGGTGCACGCCCCGGCGCCCGCCGTGAAGCAGTCGAATCATATATTAAAAGACTCAAAGAGCTCGAAGATATGGCTTTAAGCTATCCAGGCGTCGTAAAAACCTACGCAATCCAGGCTGGCAGGGAACTCAGGGTTATCGTCGGAAGCGATAAGGTCAGCGATAAGGAAGCCGAAACCCTCTCTTATGATATCGCTAAAAAAATACAGGATGAAATGACCTACCCCGGTCAGGTTAAGATCACGGTTATCAGGGAAACAAGGGCCATTAGTGTAGCCAGGTAATGATCGCCATAAACGAACAAATCCGGGCAGAATTTGCCCTACTTTTTCAGGAATGGTCTGGGGATTTTCCCCAGACCATTTCTTCTTTGCCAGAATCAGGATCCTATCGCTTGTATGCCAGAATATCAGGATCATCCAAACATGCCGTTGCGGTTTATTATACCGACCTGAAAGAGAACCTGGCTTTTATGGGATTTGCAACTCATTTCAGGAAAGCCGGTATCCCGGTCCCAGAGATTTATTGCTGTTCCCCTGACTCCTTATGTTACCTCCAGGAAGATTTCGGTGATCATGATCTGTTTGAAATTCTCCAGCATTCTGAAAGTTCACCATTCAGAGAACTGAAAATGAAATTATTGGGAAAGGTCATTGAATGGTTACCACGTATTCAGATCGAGGGGCATAGGGGCATTGACTATGATCTTGCATATCCCCGGAAGGTCTTTGATAAACAATCCATGTTATGGGACCTTAATTACTTTAAATATAATTTTTTAAAGCTGATAAGGATACCCTTCGACGAACAAGCCCTTGAGGATGATTTTCATACCTTTACCTCTTTCCTCGCAGAAGCTCCTCAAAATGCATTCCTATATCGGGATTTTCAATCCCGAAACATCATGATCCGGAACAACCAGCCCTGCTTTATCGATTTCCAGGGTGGTCGTATGGGGTTTCCTGGTTATGACCTGGCTTCGCTGCTATTTGATGCAAAGGCCGGTTTGTCGCCCGATGAGCGTGCTTTCCTGTATTCTGCATACATAGCGCATATTGCGAAATATGATTCAGCCTGGCCGGCTTTGATGGATCGATATTATCCCGGTTTTGTATTGATACGGAAAATGCAGGCTCTCGGTGCTTTTGGATTTCGTGGGCTTATAGAAAAGAAAAAAGCATTCCTTCAGAGTATTCCACCAGCTATGATTAACCTCGAATGGGTTACATCGCATTTCAGAATGGAACCTGGAATTCCGGAATTATGGAGAGTACTGCGCGAACTTCCCCATCATAAAGGGATGCAACGAATTATTGATGATATATTTAAACACCCTGATGAAAAATGAAAGCATTGATCTTGGCTGCCGGAGTGGGTACCCGGCTGAAACCATTAACTGACAATACCCCTAAAGCTCTAATCAGGATAGGCCATTACAGCCTGCTGGAAATTGTGATCCGACGGATGGCCGGAGCTGGTATTAAAAGCATGGTTATTAATGTTCATCATTTTCCTGAACAGATCATCGATTTTCTTCGGTCAAATAACAACTTTGGTCTGGATATCAGCATTTCTGATGAATCAGGTGAACGGCTCGACACAGGCGGAGCTATTAAAAAGGCCAGTCCAATTTTTCTGGGGGAGGAAACAGTCCTCGTTCATAATATTGATATACTGAGTAATCTCAATTTTCACAATCTGGCCTCATACCATGAGGGGAAAAATGCCCTGGTTACTTTAGCCGTAAAAGACAGGCCAACCTCGAGGAGTCTTCTTGTTGATGGATCAGGTAGATTGTGCGGCTGGGAATGCCCGGACAAGAATTTGAGCATTCTTACCAGGGATAATCGTAAGGGTCTGAAAACAACTGCATTTAGCGGGGTCTATGTTTTTTCCACCAAACTTTTGGATAAATTTCCGGAAGAAACGGTTTTTGGCTTCATTCCCTGGATTCTGGATCTTGCCTCCAGCGAGAAAATTCTGACCTGGGACCAATCTCCAGCTTTCTGGTACGAAGCTGGCCGTCCTGATTCCATTGCTCTGGCCGCCCGTTCCCTTAGCTTCGATGTCGATGATCCTGCTTTTATCAGGGAAAATTCTTGATGATTTTATATCTTGACGGATCATATTTCTGCCAATTGTCAAAATTCTTAGTCTACCGCGCATCAGCCGGATCAGGTAAAACATTTATGCTGGTCAGGAAATACCTGCAACAGGTATTCGAATCCCCCGGAGATTACCGCAAAATTCTGGCTGTTACTTTTACCAATAAGGCAGCGGACGAAATGAAGGGCAGAATCCTGACGGAACTGGATGTGCTCGACAAAACCCCTCAACTTTCCAAACATCTTGAATATCTAACAGATTACTTCAGGCAAACTGATCATTGGGTTCAAAAAATTGCCGGGAGAATAAAATCACAAATGCTTCATGATTATACCCGAATATCTGTCGGTACGATCGATAGCTTTTTCCAGCAGGTTTTGAGATCATTTGCCCGTGAATCCGGATTGTCTTCAAACTTTCAGCTCGAACTGGATACGGACCTGGTTCTTGAAAAATTTTCACGATATATTTTTACCGAAGCCACCACCAACAACCAGGTCATGAGCTGGCTGGTTGAATGGGTGAATGAAAGAATGGAGAACAAGGAAACCTGGCATAAGCTCGAAACCGACCTGGTCAGGCTTGGACAGGAACTTCTGAAAGAAGATATCCTTGCGTCTTTTGTTTCGGATGTTTCTTCTGTTCCAACACCTGATGAAATTTCACAATTAAGGAATTTTTGCCGGCGGTCCATCAGGGAGTTTAACGACTCCAAAGCAAAAATCGCCAGCGAAGCCTCAATAATTATCAATAACAGCACTTTTACGATTGAGGATTTTAGCCATGGTATGTCTGGCCCGGCAGGGTATCTTCTGAAATTGGCGGAGGCAAAGGAGGGACCAAAACCACGGGCTCTCGAGAGCCTGAATAATCCCGGCAAATGGGTCAGCAAAAAGAGCCCGGCAGCTATTCGCAATGGTATTATCGACAACCTTTATCCGGATCTTAACCGGTTGATGGATAAGGCGATCCGGATTTATGATGAAAATTATTTCCTCTATAACTCATCAAGAGCAATCAATAGGAACCTATATGCACTCGGTTTTTCTTCTTTTTTGTTTGACTATTTCAGGGCTTATTTAAATGAGAATAACCAATTGCTATTAAGCCTAGCTCAACCGTTAGTTAATCAGATAATTGGCGATAATCCATCACCCTTTATCTATGAGAAAACAGGAACCTGGTATAACCATTTTCTGATTGATGAGTTCCAGGATACTTCTGATCTGCAATGGAAAAATTTTAAACCGTTAATTGTGAATAGTCTGTCCGCTGATGGCCTGAGTATGATTGTCGGTGATATTAAACAGTCACTTTATCGTTGGAGAAACAGTAACTGGCGGCTCCTGCATCAAACGGCAGTGATTGACTTGCAGGCATTTCAAAGTGTTTTCTTGCCTCTTGATACAAATCAAAGAAGCCGGAAATCTATCATCGATTTCAACAACCGGATCTTTTCCAATCTACCTGCGATAATTACTGTAAAGCTGGATTTGCCTTCCGCAACAGAGGATTCAATGGCCGGAATTCAACCCGATATCATCCGGCAGGTATTTTATCAATCGAGCCAGGAGAATGGGGGAAAAGCTGATCTTGAAGGAAGAGTGGAAGTCCGGTTCCTCGACAAAACTGATAAAGCAAACGATTGGAACGAAAAACTGCAACAGGATCTTCCACGAATAGTAGAGGATCTGCTTGTTAATAAGGGTTATAAACAAGAAGATATAACCTTCCTGGTGCGAAGAAATGTTGATGCTGATAAAATCATAAAGGTTTTATCACACTCCGGAAACAATTGGACATTTATTTCATCGGATGTTTTCAAGATTGGGAATTCGCCGGTTATTAAGATAATTCTGAATGCCATGCGATTTATGGCAGATCCCGGGCAAACCCTATACCGTGACCTATTTCTTTGGGATGCTTTTTTGCGGTCACATTCCGGCGAAACACCGGTTCCCGGATTTCAATCAGCTGAACAGGATCATTTTCAACGTTTTATGGATTCCGTAATTAATGATGACCTGTTAACGATTACCGATGAACTGATCCTGTTCTACCGCCTCGATCAGAATGAAAATGACCTGGCATATATTTTCCAGTTCAGGGATCAGGTCAAAAGTTGTATGAACAAGGGCATCAGTCATCTTAATGGATTTCTGAACTGGTGGGATACCAGTGGTCACAAACAGATGCTGGCTTCTGAAAGCCTTGGATCATCCATGCGCATCATGACCATTCATAAAGCAAAAGGATTGTCCAGCCCGGTGATCATTATTCCTTATTGTAACTGGGAATTTAACCACAGCGCTGCTAGTGCTCCATGGCTTTGGGTGCCTACTGAAGGAACACCATTCAGCCAGGTTAGTCTGATCCCGGTCCGTTATGATTCCTCCCTCGAGCAGTCCTTTTTCGCAAAAAGCTATGTGAGCGAAAAGATCGACACCTATCTGGATAACCTTAATCTTTTGTACGTTGCATTTACACGAGCTATCGATGTGCTGATTGTCTTCTGTCCCTATGGCAACGGATTTAAAACCGTTGCGGATGCAATGTTCGCGGATTTGAAGGAGAATCTTGCGGATGGGGGCGTTTTCAAGCTGGGAAATCCGGATTTTAAAAATCCAAAAACAGCGAACCCGAACATTCAGGAGATCCATCTGAAAACGCCCATGATTACCGGAAAGTTGAAATCCAGGATATTACATCGCGTCGATGATGAATTTGTTGGCACCCGGTTCGGTAAAAATGTCCATCATATCCTAGAAACCGTTCAATCGAAAGGAGATCTGGCCGCAAGCATCAGCCGATCCGTAATTGCCGGGTACTTTTCTCCGGAAGAAGCAGTGGCCGTGGAGGCAAGAATAACACAATTATTCAATATTCCGGAAGTGGAAGATTGGTTCTCCGGAAATTGGGAAATACTGAATGAAGCCGGGATTCTGGTTCCCGGTTTTGGAGAAAGGCGGCCTGACCGGGTAATGATCCATGAGGGTAAAGTGGTGGTCATCGACTATAAAACCGGCGTTCGGGAACCTAAACATCAAATACAGGTTGAATCCTATATGAAACTCCTGTTGGCCATGGGTTATCATGACGTTAAGGGATACTTATTATATATTGATTCAGAACTCCTGATTGAAGTCATATTCCAAGCAATCTCCTCTCAGCCTGGCCTGAAGGATCAAGCAGTTTGACAGGGGTTTCAATCAATTCCCGGATTGTTTTCAGAAAACCCACCGCATCTTTCCCGTCAATTAAACGATGATCATATGACAGTGCAACATACATCATTGGCCGTATAACTACCTGGCCATTAATTGCAACCGGCCGATCAACAATGTTATGCATGCCAAGAATGGCAGATTGTGGCGGATTTAAGATCGGAGTTGACAGAAGGGAGCCAAAGGTTCCTCCGTTTGTAATACTAAAGGTACCACCCTGTAATTCCTCGATGGATATCTTATTGTCTTTTGCTTTTGATGCCATAATGAAAATACCTTGTTCAATCTGAGCCAGGGTCATTGCCTGAGTGTTTCGTAACACAGGAACCATCAATCCTTTAGGAGTTTGTATAGCTATGCCTATGTCACAATAATTATATGAAACGATCTCATTTCCCTCAAGCTGGGCATTGACCTGGGGAAAGGCCATCAAGGCGCGACTCGCAGCCAGTGTGAAAAATGACATAAAACCCAGTTTCACGTGATACTTTTTTTCAAATACATTGTTATATCGACTCCTGAGATCGATAACTGCATACATGTCAATCTCATTAAAAGTGGTGAGCATGGCGGTTTCGTTTTTAACAGCAACCAGGCGTTCACTCAATTTTTCCCGCAGAAGGCTCATCCTTTTTCGTTCCTCATGGCGATCCGAAGGTGCCGGTTCCATGGCCAATTCCGGTTGAGGGAATTGCTCTGATTTTCCGGCATCAACTACCTTGATCACATCTTCCTTGGTTATCCTGCGATGGCCGCTAATAATATCATCCACCGACAGATTATTAGCATTCATAATTTCACGGGCAACAGGAGTGATCCGCACGGCGGATTGAATTTTTGGCGTTTCCACCGGTGCAGGCTTGCTCACTGGTTTTTCAGTTATGGCCGGGTCAATTCTTGCGATCACACTGCCAACGGCAACCCTGGTTCCGTTCGGAAAAAGTATCTCGATAGTTCCGCTTTCCGGGGCATTCGCTGTTAAACTTGCCTTTTCACTCTCTAGCGAAACTACTTCCTGATCCCTTTCAACATAGGATCCGGTTTCGACCAGCCAACTACCAATTTCCACTTCCGAAATTGATTCGCCGGGTGAGGGGACTTTAATCTCTATCATAGGTATTCAAATTCTTTTAATATCTCCATTCTCGAAAGGCCCTCAACACATTGCAGGCCACAGTACTTATTTTTCAGTGCGCAGGTGCATTTTCTGAACACTTTATCGACCAGTTCCTGCTGGGTAATCTGATGAATCCTGTTCAATCCCGAGGCTGGCGATCCGCTGGCTTTCCGGCAAACCGGGATCCAACTGACGTAAGGAACTTCGTTATGAATAAAGCGCCATGCTCCCATGTTTTCGGGCTCTTCCTGGCACCAGATGTGCAACAGGGCATGAGGATATTTTTGCAAAACCTTTCTGAACCGTTCATGCGGGAAGGGAAACATCTGTTCAATACGAACGAGTGCTATATCTCTGGTGTCCCACTCTTTCTTGGGTTTCAGAAGATCATAATACATCTTTCCCCAGCAGAAAACGATTCGTTTTACTTGTTCAGGATCGGTTACCGGATCGTCAATAATCTCCTGGAAACTGCCGTCACTCAGATCATCCATGGTCGAAACGCAGTCGGGATGCCTTAGTAAACTTTTCGGTGTGAAAACCACAAGGGGTATCCGGAAAAGCCTGATCATCTGACGCCTTAGTAAATGAAAAAGGTTGGCAGGATTTGACGGATTGACAACGGTTATATTAAAGCGGGCAGCGAGGGTAAGAAAACGCTCAATCCTCGCGCTTGAATGTTCAGGGCCCTGTCCTTCATAACTGTGTGGTAAATAGAGTACAATCCCGTTCTGTAATCCCCACTTCTCTTCAGCAGAACTGATATACTGGTCGATAATGACCTGGGCATTATTAGCAAAATCACCGAATTGTGCTTCCCATACCACCAGAGATTCCGGATAAGCCAGTGCATAACCATATTCAAATCCCAGGACACCGTATTCAGATAAAATCGAATTACGTATGGTGAACTCAGCCTGTTTGTCGGAAATGTTTTTCAGCGGAAAGTATTTTTCCCCGGTATCTTCCTGAATCAGGGCTGCATGCCTGTGGGCGAAGGTTCCCCTTTCACTGTCCTGTCCTGAAATTCTTACAGGGACGCCCTGGTCAACCAGGCTTGCATAGGCTAATAATTCAGCCATAGCCCAATCCAGATGATCCTCGTGGATAGACTGGATTCTGGCTTCAACGATCCGATGTACTTTTTGGAAAAATTTCAGTTTTTCGGGCAAATCGTTAATCTTCCCGGCCAATTCCAATAGTTTCTTTTTCGGGAAAGTTGTGTTTACCGGTGTGAAAATATCTTTCTCGGTGGCATGATGGAATTTGATCCAATCTTCGTGCAGGAAGGGTTTAATGGTTGCTTTATCATCCACCTGAATCGAATCGAAACACTGGTCAAGGCTGGTATCGAATTCATTGACGATGGTATCGCGTTGCTGAAGGGTTATTATACCTTCAGTCATCAGTTTACCCCCGTAGATTTGCCGGATATCCGGATGGTTTTTAATCGCCTTGTACAATAACGGCTGGGTAAACCGGGGTTCATCTCCTTCATTGTGACCAAACCTTCGATAACCAAGAATATCGATGAAAACATCCTGAGCAAACTCCTGCCTGAATTCCATGGCAAGACTGACCACATATATTAGTGCCTCCACATCATCACCGTTGACATGGAATACCGGGGATTTAACCACTTTGGCCACATCCGTACAGTACGTACTAGATCGCCCCTCGAGGTAATTGGTAGTGAATCCAACCTGATTGTTCAGAACCAGGTGAATTGTTCCACCAGTTTGGTATCCAGGTAGTTGCGACATTTGCAGAATTTCGTAAACGACTCCCTGGCCCGCAAGGGCTGCATCTCCATGGATAATAATTGGGGCCAGCAAGGATTCAATTCCGCCCAATTCCTTTTCAATCCGGGCACGTGAAAGGCCCTCCACAAGGGGCCCAACTGTTTCAAGGTGACTTGGGTTCGGAAGAAGTTCTACCCGGATATCGTGCCCGAGATCGGTTTTTATAATACGGTCGTAGCCAAGATGATATTTCACGTCGCCAAGGGCAATACCTTCTTCATAATCTGCAGCTTTATATTCTTTAAAAATATCGGTGTAGGGTTTCTTTAAAATGTTAGCTAAAACATTGAGCCGGCCACGATGCGCCATCCCAATAACAAACTCCCTGATACCCAATTCAGATCCTTTTTCAATGATCCAGTCGAGGGCCGGAATTAAAGCATCGGTACCTTCGAGTGAAAATTGTTTCTGACCGACAAATTTCTTATGAATGTATTTCTCGAATCCAACGGCCAAATTCAGATGTTCGTATATGTGCATCTTCTGTTCCGGGGTAAATTGTTCCCGGTTTTGCGATGATTCCATCTTCTTTTGCAACCATTCAAGAATCACGGGATTCCGGATGAACATAAACTCGGCACCAACGCTTTGGCAATAGGTTTCATTAAGATGTTCGACGATTTTTTTCAGTGTCGATGGCCCGATACCGATCAGTTTTCCTGCCTGAAATACCTGATCCAGATCTTTTTCGTTTAATCCATAATTTTCAATGTCCAGAGTGGGGTAATACTTCCTTCTTTCCCTGACCGGGTTTGTTCTGGTGAAAAGATGCCCTCTTTTCCGGTACCAGTCGATCAGGTCGATAACCTTAAATTCCTTATCTACCAACTCGTCGGTAATTCCTGTCGGTGAAGGGATGGTGCGGGCAAATTCAAATCCTTCAAAAAACCTTTGCCAGCTTGGTTCAACTGAGTCGGGATCATTCTGGTACAGATTATACATTTGCTGTATCAACCCGATATCAACCTGGCCCAGATAGGAATGTTTATCCATAACTTATTTAATGGTTTCGCTAAAGTTAAATAAAGGAACAATTCAAACCCCTTATTAGTTCTTCTTCTATTCAAATTCGCTAATTTTGGTCAATCCAGTATCATGATAAAATCATTCATTTCTCTGGTTGCCAAGGATATTCTGCAAGGTGCCGGCAGTGATTTAAAGGATCTTGCTGTAATTTTTCCTAACCGGCGGTCAGGAGCAATCTTTCGACAAGAACTTATCGGCCAGGTGTTAACCCCAACCTGGTCTCCCGGAATTTTTAGCATCGATGATTGGTTGATCGGGCTTTCCGGATTGGAAAAGGCCGATAAACTGGTAGAATTGGCCTTACTTTTCCAAGTGGTAAAACATGAACTTCCACATATTGAGGCTTTTGCGAATTTTATCGATTTGGGAGAGACTCTCCTGGCAGATTTCGATGATGCTGATAAATACCTGGCCGATCCCCTGAAACTCTTTACTACGCTGAACGAGATTAAGAAAATTGATAATCAGTTTGATATTACGTCTGATGAAGAGCTGGTTGATCGCATACGGGTATTCTGGAGCAGTTTTGGATCAGGGCGATCATCACATCAGGAAAAGTGGCTTGAAATATGGGATAAGTTGTATCCCATCTACCAGGAGTTTAAAAATTGTTTGCTTGGTAAGGGCATTGGTACATCGGGCATGTGCTACAGGAAAGCGGCAGAAGATCTCGTTCAGGGGAAAATCACACCAGGGCGATATAAAAAAGTAGCTTTTGTTGGATTTAATATTCTTACTTCCGCCGAGGAAACTATTTTTAACCACCTGAGGGATAGCGGAATCGCGATATTCTATTGGGATTACCACCCCTATTATCTTGAAGGTCCTCATGAAGCAGGTAAATTTATACAGCACTATCTCCAATTATTTCCTCCGCCACCCGGGTTTCAACCATTTCCGGATGGGGCCTGGGATTTCTTTCATTCGCCCGATCCGAAAGAAACGGTCACAGTGGTTCCGGTAACTTCCAACACCGGACAGATTCAGGCACTTCTCAACGATATAGAGGGCCGCCCAAACGTCAACCGCGGAATCATCCTGTCGGATGAAAGTTTGTTTTCTGATCTTTTATCCTCCTGGCCAGATGATACCCTACCGGTAAATTTTACCTCGGGTTATCCTTTACGGGATACCCAGGCGGCAGGGTTTTTTAATAACCTGGTTAATATCTATTTGGATTTCCATCAATCAATTGATAAACAATTCTGTAAAACCGGTTTAATTCTGGCATTTCTACGGCATCCATGGGCAAAATGGTTAACCGGAGATACAACTGATTCCTGGATTCAACTGGTTCAACGGCGTTATCCGGAATCCGTTCCGGCTGAATTTGTGAATGGTGAAACTTATTTATCACCATGGATCGGTACCCTCAATTTAGCTATTGATTTTCTGGATCGGGTAAATGGCATCGGCACCCGGTTGTTGGCTTTTGAAACACTTATTAATCAGATTGAAAAAGCTGCAATCGGGTCGGTAATTTCACAGGCCGGTATATTCAGGGAGGTCATCGGCAAATACGGCCTTAAGCTCGACGCAAAATCTTTGTCGAAATTATTCTCCCAGTTCTTAAACACCAGTAAAATAACACTCGAAACCGACCGTGAGGCCTGTAATCAGGTTACTGGTATTCTTGAGACCAGATTGGTCGATTTTGATGAGGTATTCATTTTGTCTTTTAATGAAGGTATCTGGCCGTCCAAAAGGTTACCGGGCTCTTTGATACCCTATTCAATGCGTAAGATTTTTCA
This sequence comes from Porphyromonadaceae bacterium, assembly GCA_007280905.1. Classification (GTDB taxonomy): domain Bacteria; phylum Bacteroidota; class Bacteroidia; order Bacteroidales; family UBA12481; genus UBA12481. The sequence goes on from QYQM01000100.1 coordinate 35,149, forward strand.
TTTGCCAACAGCCGAGAACCGCGATGCGATGTACGCATATTACTTTTACCGGCTTATTCAAAGGACAAAATCGCTGTTTATATATTACCTCACCGGACATATGGATGATGTGATCAGATCCGGTGAGAAAAGCCGGTACATCACGCAATTACAATATGAATTACCGAAGAACATTGAATTCAGATTTGAACCTCCGGCTCGGGTAGGAAACTCGCCAGGCCCAATAATTATCAGGAAAGAGGGTGCAGTTAAGGAACGATTAGACCGATATCTCGCCAGTAATCTGAATGGCAAGTCATTGTCGCCCAGTGCAATTAATGAATATATGGATTGCAGCCTGCGGTTTGCTCTTAAAAGGATATTTGACTTTAAAGAACCTGATGAAATTGCATATGCTTCGGAACCAAAAGGTTTTGGAATTCTGATTCACCAGGTAATGAACCGTTTGTATAAGGAATTTATTGGAATTGAAAAAGGTCCTGACGCTGGGCGGCTGCAAAGCTTCATACATGCTCAGGATAGGCTTGCAGAAATCATCCTGGAGGAATATAATGTAGTGTTAAAAGAACCGGGGGCTGTAAAACCCGGGGGGAAAGAACTCCTCGCAATGGCGGTGGTCAGGCAGTTTCTAAATAAAATACTTGAATTTGACCAGCTGATTTTACCATTGAGAATTCTTGGCCTTGAGCAGAAATTCCGCATGCAATACCCCATTGAAATTGGCAGTCAAACGGTTACGGTAAACCTCAATGGAATAATTGACCGGATTGATCAGATCCCTGAAGGAATACGAATTGTAGATTATAAAACAGGCAATTGTGAATTGAACGCCAAGACCATTGACGAAATTTTTGATCGGGAATCTGCGAAAAGGCCGAAAGAAGTATTTCAGGTGTTGCTGTATTGTGAATTTTACCTCAATCAAACCTCAGCAAATGCAGATTTGATGCCATGCCTTTTCCGACTTGGGCGTTTCAGGGCAGGGGATAATGAACATCGGACGAAAGTCGCCGGAAAGGAGATCGTCTTTTCGGAAATCAGGGATGAATTTAATACAGGCTTTAAAAATATTCTTGAAGATCTTTTCAATCCGGATTTTCCCTTTATCCAAAGCGATGATGATCAGGTTTGCCGGTATTGTCCCTTCACCGGGATATGTTCCCGTCAGAATTATTCCTGAAGAAGATCCGGCCTTAATCGGCGTGTTCTTTCGATAGCCTGTTCCATTTTCCAGTTCTCAATTTCGCGGTCATTCCCGGAAAGCAGGATCTCCGGAACCTTCCAGCCTTTATATTCTGCAGGCCGTGTATAAAGCGGGGGTGCAAGAAGATTATCCTGAAATGAATCTGTCAAGGCCGATTCTTCATCCGAAATTGCACCCGGCAGCAGTCTGACAATAGCATCCACGATAACGGCCGCTGCGAGCTCTCCGCCAGTCAGAACATAATCACCGATCGAAATCTCTTTTGTGACCAGATGATCCCTTACCCGTTGGTCGACACCTTTAAAGTGGCCACAAAGAATAATCAGATTATCGAGGCACGACAACCTATTGGCCATTTTTTGCGAGAAAAGTTCTCCGTCCGGTGAAGTATAAATGATTTCATCATATTCAATTTTGGATTTTAGGTCAGCCAGGGCCAGATCTATGGGCTCAATCATCATGACCATTCCGCCACCACCCGAAAATGGGTAATCATCGATGGTCCGGTGCTTATCAAAAGAGTAATCACGAAGATTATGAATATATATTTCAGCAAGTCCCTTTTGCCTGGCACGCTTAATGATCGAATGATCAAGTGGACCGGTCAAAAGTTCAGGGAGTGCGGTAATTATATCTATGCGCATTATGGATCGAATTCATTGCAAATATAGTTGTTTGATGGGTGAATACGGTCGAATTGGTTAATGAAAGCCATCTCTTAACGGGGATGGCTTTTTTAATAAAAAATTAGATATTTTTGTCAGAATGTGTACATCTGGACGAAAGCCCGGTTTTCTGTTCGTTTGAACAACTTAGCATTGCTGAGGTATTGTAAGATTTAAAACGTTTGTTATGACTAGAAAAGTTCAACTGCCAGAAGAGCAGTTACAGGTTGAAGGGATTGAAATCCCTGAACCATCAAGCCAGGAAGTTATTGTAGCGGAAGCTATTGTAGAAGAAGCTGTTGTAGAAGAAGCTGCTGTGGAAGAAGCTGCTGTGGAAGAAGCTGTGTTAGAAGAAACTGCTGTCGAAGAAACAGTAGAACAAACTGAAGCAGAACTACCGGAAGTGCTTGCTGAACAGCAAGTTGAAGTAGTTGAACCGGAAGTGGAAGAGGAATCCGAAGAAGTAATTGAGGTGCCGGAAATAGTTCCAGAACCGGAAGTTTTACCGGATGAGGCTGATCCTGAGGTAACTGAATTGGTTGTTGAGGAAAAAGAAGCTGTTGTTGGTGAAAACAAACCCGATGCAGCATCTGAGCATTTAACCCGAAAATCCGATCTCCCACCAATTAATATTGACTATTCTGGTTATTCCCGCCCGGCACTCCTGGAGGCGCTGGGTTTGTTGCTCAATCATAGAGCTATTCATGAAGTTACCCGCGATGTGGAGAATATCCGATCAACTTTCTACAGGAAGTTGAAAATTGAATCAGAAGAAAAGCATAAGAAATTCATCGAAGAAGGCGGTGTCGAGGAAGAATACAAACCTGCTCCTGATCCGCTTGAGGAGGGTTTCAAAGTCTCGTATGAACAGTATAGACTAAAAAGAACTGAATATTCTAAAGCCATTGAAGGAGATAAAGAGGGCAATCTCAAGAAAAAACTGGAGATCATTGATCATATAAAGAACCTCCTGAATACTCAGGAATCTCTGAATAAGACATTTAACGAATTTCGTGATCTGCAGCGGCAATGGAGGGATATCGGACCCGTTCCCCAGGCAGATTTGCATAGTTTGTGGGAAAATTACCATCACCATGTGGAGAGATTCTATGATTATATTAAGATCAATAAGGAACTCAGAGATCTTGATCTTAAAAAGAACCTGGAAATCAAGATGCATATTTGCGAAAAGGCTGAAGAATTGTTGCTGGAACCATCTGTGATCAAGTCATTCGGTGAACTGCAGCAATTTCATAATCAATGGAGGGAAATCGGGCCCGTTCCGAGTGAGAAGAAGGACGAAATATGGGATCGATTCAGAGAAGCAACCAATCAGATTAATCGTAAACATCAGGAATACTATCTGAACCTGAAAGATGAACAAAAGAAAAACCTGGATGCAAAAACCCATCTGTGCGAAAAGATCGACGAAATTCTTCAAAAACCCGTTCAAAGTCCAAAAGACTGGAACGATTTTTCGCAGGAAGTGGTCAAGTTGCAGCAAATGTGGCGCAGTATTGGCTTTGCTCCCAGAAAAGATAACAATAAGGTTTATGATCGGTTCCGGGCGGGTTGTGATGAATTTTTCAACCGCAAAAGGGAATATTTTTCCCGCCACCGTGATGATCAGCATGGTAACCTTCAGTTAAAAACCGACCTGTGTATGCAGGCCGAAGCACTCAGCAACAGCACCGAATGGAGGAAAACTTCCGATGAACTGGTTACCATCCAGAAAAAGTGGAAAGAAATCGGACCGGTCCCAAGAAAGTATTCAGATCCTCTATGGCATCGGTTCCGCACTGCCTGCGATGCTTTCTTTAAAAAGAAAACCGAGTTCTTCAGTTCCCAGGATTCCGAACAGATTGAGAATCTGAAATTGAAATTGGAATTGGTTGAAAAGGTCAAGTCGTTTACACTTTCCGATAATCATTATGAGGATCTAATGACCCTCAAAACCATTCAGAAAGATTTTACCTCAATCGGCCACATACCTATTGAGAAAAAAGATGAGGTTCAAAGAGAATTCAGGGAAGGCATTCACAAACTTTTCGACCAGCTGGACATAGATGAACCAAAAAAAGAAATTTTGCGATATAAACAAAAAGTTGATACCTTTGTTCAATCCCCCAAAAATAGAAACCGTATTTCATCCGAAAGAGAGAAATTGGTGAATAAGCTTAAGCAAATGGAAAGTGACGTTGTTCTCTGGGAGAATAATATAGGTTTCTTTGCGAAATCTCAGAAATCTGAATCACTGATCCGGGAGGTGGAAAATAAGATCGCCCAGGAGCGTGAGCGTATTCAACTGCTTAAAGAAAAAATTGATTTGCTCGATCGTTTCGAATCGTAAACCTTTATCAAATTTAAGATGAGAACTTTGAAAATCCTGTCGGCTTTTGCTATTTG
>QYQM01000025.1 GCA_007280905.1 Porphyromonadaceae bacterium
GGTGGGATCTGAACGGGGATTCCACCTGGGATGCATCCTTTACCGTCTTCCCAACCGTGACGTACCGATTTTATCAAAAGGGCATTCACGCGGTTAAAGCGGAAATTCTGACGGAAGACGGACAGCGGTTTACCCTAAATAGAAACGTCAGGATCGACCAGGGATATTCGGCTCCGCATGCCGCTTTTACGATCGATCCGCCGGAAAGCAACTATTTAACCGAATTTACCTTTGATGCCAGCTCAACCTTCGACGATGAAGATTCCTTTTCATCGCTTCAATTCAGATGGGATTTCGAGAATGATGGTGCCTGGAACACGGAGTTAAGTCCCGATCCGATTGCAAAACACAAGTATAAGAGATCAGGAAATTATGAGGTAAAACTCAGTGTAACGGATCCCACCCGGCGAATCGCAACCGAAACCAAAATACTGATGGTCAACCTCCATGATGAGGGGATCCATCCTGATTTCACCTGGTTACCATTGGAAGCAACTGTGAAAGATACGTTTCTGCTGGATGCCTTGGCCACCCATCACGATATTGATTCTTCAAGAATTTTTACCTATACCTGGGATATCCGGAATGAAGTGATTTACGGGCCCTTTAGCAGCCCCGTGTTTTTACACATGTTTTGGTTGGCAGGAATGGAAAGGCTACCTTAACAGCCACGGATCAATTTGGTTTATCGAACAGTATTACCAAAGAGTTTTATGTAATCAAGGAAAACAAACCTCCGAGTCCAAAGATATTAGTGCCCACCCCGTTAGGGAACATCGCCACTAATTTTTTTCTAAGTGCCTGGCCTTCAACAGATGATGTAACGCCGCCGTCCCAAATGCTGATCTGTTGGGATTTCGAAGGAGATGGTAATTGGGATACGGGTTGGTCGTACGAAAAGGTACTTTTTCATCAGTTTAGTGAGCCCGGCGAGTATTGGCTTACTATGGAAGCTCAGGATGAAGGTGGTGAGAAGGCCACCACAAAAACCCGGATACTGGTATCTCCATACGCGGTTCAAACCGGATATATTCAGGATCGGCGCGACGGGAAATACTATGGAACGGTCAAAATCGGTGATCAGTGGTGGATGTCCGACAATCTGGATTACCGGACCAATCCGAAAATGGATATCCCCATGTTGCAAAAATGTTATGATGAGGCTAATGGGATGTGTGACCTGTATGGGGCGCTATATCAGGGCGAAAGGTCTGTCGGGTACACCGAGGCCGGCAAGAATGTCTGTCCGGATGAGTGGCGCCTTCCGGCAAAAGAAGACTGGTTGAAATTGGGAGAACAGGTGCCGGCCACCGGCAGATTGGAATCCATGCTGGTTGGCGGATCGCTGGGTTTCAATGCCCACTACACCGGTTCCGGGTCCTTTGCTTTCATGTACCATCCGATTTATCCGGAAGTTGTAATCGATACCATTTATACTTTTAGCGGATTATATCAGGAAGTCAAATTCCTGTCACTCACAACCCGGGCGTTTTTCAGCGAATATCAAGCGCAGTTCTACATGGGATTAATCAGAAATGTTGACGCGGTTGACCTGATGTGGGGCAATCTGAACGGGTATTTCTATGCGAGGTGTATCAAAAAAGACTAAAACCTGAACCCATGAAACGAATACTAACCTGCATGGTACTCTCGGTCATGATTTTGGGATGCGACCGGAGTCATAAACCAGAAATCACAGAGGTCAGCTGCAGTCCTGAAACCAAAAATGCAGGTACAGTTTATACCCTGAAAGTTACTGCCACGGATGCCGACAGTGATGTTTTGACTTACCGCTGGATCGCAGAAACCGGAAGTTTTCTCACCGCAACCAATATCCGTGAGGTAAAATGGAAATCGCCGCTAACCGGAGCCGGAACCACACAAAAGGTCACGGTTTATGTATCGGACGGAGAAAATGAGGTATCGGATGATTTCATGGTTCTGCTGGAGGAAGCTGAGCTCGGTTGCCTGGAAGGACATGTTTATTTCACGAATTTTAAGATTCCGGTTTCAGAAGTTACGGTTACCGTTGGAGATCATTCCGGAACCACCAATAATTTGGGGTACTTTTTCATTCCGGCAATACCCGTTAGCGACTATACGGTTACGGCCACTAAAAATGCTTACAGTACCTTTAGCACCATCCTCAGGATCTTACCAAATGATACACTCGGTATGGTGGCAGCGATCACCTCGGTGAATTTTAGTTCCAAGTTATCCGGTATAGTAACGGACCAGGATGATCAGCCCCTGGAAAATGTCGCGATGGTGGTTCTGAATCCGGATGGTTCCGCGAGTAAATTAACGGCAATTACCAATAGTTCAGGATATTATCGTCTATGGTACATTCCCTTCGGAGAAAGGATCATCAAAGCATCAAAAACCCAGGCGGAGGATTTCTATTTTACAGATCTGAATAAAAAAATCGATTGTTATGAAATTGAGTTTCAGACCAATCTGGTCCTGCAGAAGGTCAGTTTCTGGGGCGAGTTTAATGATCCCAGGGATAATCATCTGTATCATTACAAGACCATACAAGGCCGTATGTGGATGACCGATAATTTGGCTTATCTGCCTGAGGTAAGTCCTCCGGATACCGTATCGAGCAAAGATCCGCTATATTATGTGTATGGTTATGAGGAATCTGACACAGCGGCCGCCAAATCAACCGGAAACTACGAACAGTATGGAGTATTATATAATTTTCCGGCAAGTAAATCGGCCTGTCCAACCGGATGGCATGTCCCTAATCAAACGGAATGGAATTCATTAACCTGGTACCTGGGAGATCTGGCCGGAAAGCACATGAAATCAAGATCCGGGTGGATCAATCATAGGAATGGCGACAATTCAAGTGGTTTTTCTGCATTTCCGGGAGGGACAAACTCTCATGATGGGGTTTTCAACGGCATAGGGGAATCTGCAAATTTCTGGACCACAACAGCGGTTTCTTACCTTCGGCCCGGTTACTGTAGATTATCATTCGATTCAGACGAGGTCCTGACCATTGGCGGATCCGAAAGAACGGGCTGTTCGATTCGATGCGTCAAGAACCGGTAATTCCGGATTAAACTCCTATTATTATCCGAATAACAAAGTTAAATAGCCCTTGATATGAAAAGGACCAACCTACTGATTATAGCACTTATCTTGTTGCCTTACAGTATGTTAAAAGCACAATCCGATGAAGATCAGATCAAACAGGTGATACAGAAATCTTATGTTGAAGGAATCCATAATCTGTGCGATGCAGCAGAAATCGACAAAGGATTACATCCCTGCTTTACTTTACTTAGCATGGCCGATAATGGCGTTACCGTTAATCTGCTGCCGATTTATACCTGGAAAGAAACCACACGTTTTCTTAAGGAAAAGAATCCGCAGGGTCCGGCAGTCAAAACGGAATGCAAATTCCTGATGATCGATATTACCGGTATTGCCGGTATAGCCAAGATCCAACTGTTACGCGAGGGAAACTGATTTTCACCGATTACCTCCATCTGTATAAATTCAAGGACAGTTGGAAGATTGTGGGGAAGATTTTTTATCGGCACTGATTCCTTCATCCACCATTCGTTTCCCACGGAGCAGTGTCATCCCGGCGAAGGCCGGGACCCCGTCGCTGACAGCGAATGCCATTGGGTGCGTGACCTTCTTTCCCTAGGAGTAGCGTAATGCGGTCCCCGCTTTCCGGGGGATAACAAGGTCGCAAGGTAGGAAAAATGTTAGGGTGTGGGTTTGTGTATAGGAGTGGGCCGTCCATTTAGTGCCTCATCACTTTTCCAAATCCCGGTTTTGAAGGTACTCCCGGATGATCGGTTCTGCCTTCGCAAGATCAGATTCGTTGATGAACAGGTCTATGGACGAAGGAGTTCCGCCATAAAAACCTGCACTGATACTGTTAGTGAAATCATCCCGGATCATGGTTGATATACCGTTCTCCTCCAATTCCCCCTTAAGAAGTATTACTTCGATTTCATTGCCGGTGAAGGCCCTATATAGGTTGTCGTTCATGGGATCTAAGTTAAAAAAGCCCATCGACGGACAAATATCGCTCGCCGGTATCGTAAGCAAAGGTCAATATCCGTGCTCCTTTTAGCTCATTCTGGATTTTTGCGATTGCAGCCAGGGAAGCTCCGGTGGAAATCCCCACAAAGAGCCCTTCTTTTGTTGCAGCTTCGCGTGCAAATTGAAATGCTTCCTCTTTTGATACCTGGATAACCTTATCTAAAAGGTTTACATCCAGGTTTTTGGGGATAAAACCGGCGCCGATTCCCTGGATCTGGTGGGGTCCCGGATTTCCGCCGCTGATTACCGGAGAAGCCTCGGGTTCCACGGCAAATGCTTTCAAATCAGGCCAATGTTCCTTCAATACCCGGGTAACACCGGTTATGTGCCCGCCGGTTCCAACTCCGGTAATAAGATAGTCTAATCCTTCGGGAAAATCATTTAATACCTCCAGGGCCGTAGTTTGGCTATGGATATCCGGATTGGCCGGATTACTAAATTGCATCGGGATCCACCCGTTTAATTCTTTCTGAAGTGACTCTGCTCTCTCAATAGCACCTTTCATGCCTTTTTCTTTTGGAGTTAATTCAATTTCAGCTCCGAAAGCTATCATTAGCTTCCGCCGTTCAACAGACATGGATTCCGGCATAACCAGAATAATCCGGTATCCTTTTATGGCTGCAACCAGGGCGAGTCCGATGCCTGTGTTTCCTGAGGTAGGTTCCACAATCACTGTTTCCTTGGTGAGATGCCCCTTTGCTTCGGCGTCTTCAATCATGGATAAAGCAATACGGTCCTTGATGCTTCCCCCGGGGTTTTGTTTTTCCAGCTTTATCCATACTTCAAGGCTGGAATCAAATAAGCGGTTAATTCTTACAACCGGAGTGTTCCCGATCAGTTCTAATACATTACTTGTTTTCATATTTATGTGTGTTAAATGACGAAATTTATTATGTTATTCATATCCATTGACTTATCTATTAACCGGATCTTGTCCTGATTGATAACCAATGAATAGGATTCAACCGAGTGGGTAAGCCAGACATTTCCTCCTACAATAGAATCATGACCGATAATTGTATCCCCGCCAAGGATAGTGGAACCCGCATAGAGGGTTACATTATCTTCGATGGTAGGATGACGTTTAATTCCGGCACACGACTTGCTGACACTTAACGCTCCGATTGTGACCCCCTGGTATATCTTGACTGAGTTGCCAATGACTGCACTTTCACCGATTACTATTCCGGTACCGTGATCAATACAAAACAATTTTCCAATTTTTGCTTTAGGATTGATATCAATTCCTGTTTTGCTGTGCGCAAACTCTGTCAGCATTCTGGGGATAAATGGTACAGATAAGCGATCCAGTTCATGTGCTATCCGGTAGATCATGATGGCATAAAAGCCGGGATAACTTATTATGACTTCTTCAACGCAGCAAGCAGCCGGGTCACCTTCGTTAATAGCCATTGCATCGTCTGTCAGGGATTCATATAATTCCGGAAGTGCCTGCCTGAATTCCATGGTGGTATTATGGACATTGGCTATTCCTGTATCAAAGGAGTTCAGGATCTTTTCCAGCAATTGTAAAATTCCGTCAAGGCACGATTCTTCACAGGGCAATTGATCCTCCGACAGAACCGGAAACAGATACTCTGTCAAATCATTAACAAATCGAAATACCTCACTTTTCAGGGGAACTTTACCCATCACGTGAGCTTTGAATTGTCCGCGGTTTTGAATAAATGGTTTCTGCATAATAAATTGATCCATAAAAAAACAGCCCTTTCGAAATCGGAAGGGCTGTTTTGAGATTATTTAACTTGTTGAATTTTAATCATAAAGGTCAAAACATAGCCCTGTCTGGCTGGCCATACAACAACAGAACATATGTTTAACAATTCTCTTTAACATGATGCAAACATAGAAAAATTATTTCTTTTTCTTCGGAGCGAACATGTCTTTCAGGTCGTTCATGCCTTTTTTCAACCCGCTCCCAAGGCTGTCGAAGACGGGATCACTTGCGTTGAAAGTGGATTCGGTCATGGTGATACCGGCCGGGATCTCGAATTTGCTCCTATCGATCGGTACACCAATGTCGATTTTCTTTACTTCGATAACGCTTTTACCGAAAAGGTTCATTTCGGTTTTTAAGGCGAAGTTTTGCCAAACCCATACCTTGCTTGACATGCCTTCCCAGATGTCACATTTTTTCCCAATAAGAACTTCTTCCCCGGTTTTTTTAAAGCCCATGTCAGTCCATACCTCCTCAGCAGTTTTTGTCCACTTTTCAGCATCCTTCGGATCGATGTGGATAGTTTGTTTTACACCGGTTTTTTTATCCAGGTCGATAGTGTAAAATACCGAGTCTTTTTGAATCACAACCTGGTTGGATTTAGTTGTTGATCCCAGCGACTTTGTCGTCAACACTGAATAACGGGCAGATACCTTGCCGTTGTCATCCATGTAAAATGTCTCGTTTCCGGTAGTTTGCCCTAAATAGACAGACTCGACGTATGCTGATTTATCAGGATAGTAATAAACCGATTTGGCTTTTTGGCCGAAAGAAGCAGTCTGGGCCAGGAAAAGTCCGCAAAATGCGGATGCGAGGATAAAAATTTTTGCTTTCATAAGGCACATTTTATTAGTGTGCTAATTTAAATTTTTATTTATGAATATGGTAGAGACGCATGATATGCGTCTCTTGTACAGACGCAATTATGCGTCTCTACATAACGTTCACCTTTATTCGTGCCGGTTCGCTGCATCGTATTCCATCGATCACAAACTCCTCACCTGCTTTTACATTGATAACGGGGGCAACTACAGCGACAGGCCGCTTATTCATTTTTCGAATAGCTTCCGGTATCACTTCACGAATCACGTTTGTCGGTTTATCCGGTTTCAAAGCTTTAAGTCTTCCGGTGCTGTCGATAGTTGCGATTGTGGAATCCGAGGTCGACCAGGTGATATAAGGTTTGGCATCAAAATAGGCCCATTGGCTGTAACGCACCACATTTTCCGTGACCGGCTCCCATCTTCCATTCATCCATGCCTGCAATCCGAACTGCTTTTCAAAACCAGCCACAGCGCGTTTATCGGATGGTACGCGCGTGCTTTCCATTTCAATTTTGATGGCCTCATACGGTGCTGTCCGGAAATAATCGCGATACACACAGGCAACCATGCCGTAACGGCCTTCGGAGGTGAGGGTGGTGCGGATGACGGGAGGGGAGGCCTCGGAGTAGCGTGAAGGGGTTCCGGGAGGCTTCCGTGTTGCGTCACGGGGTCCCGGCCTTCGCCGGGATGACAACTCTTCGATTGAAATAGAAAAGCTGTAAGGTACTATCGGCCCATCTTTTGCTACTTTATCCACCCACAACACCAAACTCCCACTAGCGCCTTGATCCTTAAGTCCTTCGCCTTTACTTGAACCCTGCGCCTTGCGCCTTGCGCCTTCATTTGTTTTCCATCCTACCGAAACAAAGTGCCACTCCTCGCTCTTCCAATTTGATATATCTGTCCGGGCAACGGTAGTTCCAATCGGGTTTTAGCCAGACACTTATCAGCCCTTCGGCCGGGTTGGAACTCAGATTCTGTTCCTCCTGCAAAGATCCGAAGGAAGAAAACGAGAATTTTATGAAGGCAATCAGAATTAATTCCCATATAAGTAAGCGAATGGCCAGTAATTTCATGATATCAGTTCCCCATCATGAAGGTAATCTTTCCTCCGCTTACAATTTCCGTGTGAGTCAGGTAGTTCCGCTTGATGGCGGTGCCATTAACGAGTACTTTCTCTATATGCACATTCTCTGGAGATTGGTTTACCGCTTCGATCTCGAGTGTTTTCCCGTTCTCCAGCTTCAGGGTAGCTGATTTAACCAGCGGACTGCCGATAGAATACTGATCGGAGCCCGGGCACACCGGGTAGAATCCAAGGGCGCTGAAGATATACCAGGCCGACATCTGGCCGGCATCATCGTTGCCGCACAGGCCGTCGGGTGCATCGTGATACATCGTTTCCATGATCATCCGCACGCGCTCCTGCGTTTTCTGCGGCGCTCCGGCCCAGTTGTACAGGTAAGGGATATGGTGACCCGGCTCGTTACCATGCACATAGTTCCCGATGAGCCCATCGCGCGTGATGTCCTCGGTCTGGGCAAAAAAGGAGTCATCGAGTTTCATGGTAAAGAGTGAATCCAAATGCCTGATAAACAGTTTCGATCCGCCCATCATCTGAACCATCCTGTCAACCTGGTGCGGCACATACAGACTGTAATTCCAGGCATTTCCCTCGATGAAACCCTGGTCGTGGGTGCTGAGGGTGTTGAACTCCGGCTTCCATTTGCCGTCCGAAAGTTTGGGGCGCATATAACCGATGGCCGGATCAAAGACATTCCGGTAATTCTCCGAGCGGGCTTTGAATTGTTCGTAAACCGCCTGATTGCCGATTTTTTTGGCAAATTCCGCGATACACCAGTCGTCGTAGGCATACTCGAGTGTCTTGGATACCGATGAACCGTTCTTATCTTCAGGAACATAGCCCATGATCATGTAATATCCGAGGCCATCGTATTTGGTATAGGTAGCAGTAATCACCATGGCTTCCAGGAGTTTGGCCGGATCCATATCGAGATTGCCCTTGATATAGGTATCCACCAGCACCGGAACGGCATGATAGCCGATCATGCACCAGTTCTCGTTACCGTAGTGCGACCACACCGGCAGCATTTTGTGCACGCTCTGGTCGTAATGCGCCATCATGGATTTCACCATATCCGCGTTGCGTTTA
>QYQM01000154.1 GCA_007280905.1 Porphyromonadaceae bacterium
ACTTTATCTTTGACCGCACGAAAAAGCAAAAACGAAGTGAAAAACGTAAACCTGTCGATTAGCATTCTCCTTATTAGCCTCCTCGTGATTACGAGCTGAGAAGGGTTGTCAACAGGTTGAAAAGCAAATAACCAAGGCCCTTCTCAAAACGAGTGGGGCCTTTTTGATTTAAAACAGAAACGAAATGAAAAACAGCTTGCAAACCCTCATCCTCGGTGTTATCCTTATTAACGGCCTCCTCGTGGAGGAGTTAAACCGGGAAAGGTCTGCAGTGTCTGATAAATAAGAATAAGCAAGAAAAGACAAAGCCTTCCCGGAAACGCGAAGGCTTTTTTATTTAAAAAGAGACGAATGCAAAAATTGAGAAGCGATACATCTACAGCAGGCCGACGGATGGCCGGAGCCCGGAGCCTTTGGAGGGCCAACGGGATGAAAAGCCATCATTTTGGTAAGCCTGTTATTGCCGTGGTGAATTCTTTCACCCAATTTGTGCCCGGCCATGTTCATCTCCGGCATGTTGGCCAGCTGGTCAAAAATGAGATTGAAAAACTGGGCAGTTTTGCCGCAGAATTCAATACCATAGCCATCGACGACGGTATCGCAATGGGCCATGCCGGAATGCTTTATTCTCTGCCTTCCCGCGACCTGATTGCCGACAGCATAGAGTATATGTGCAACGGCCATGCAGTGGATGCCATGGTTTGCATATCCAACTGTGATAAAATTACTCCGGGAATGCTGATGGCAGCCATGCGCCTGAATATCCCGGCCGCCTTTGTTTCCGGCGGCCCAATGGAGGCGGGCAGGATAGGAGATAAGGACTTCAACCTGGTGGATGTAATAGTTGCTGCTGCCGACCAATCAGTAAGTGAATCCGATCTGGCATCACTTGAAGAGAATGCCTGTCCGGGCTGTGGATCCTGCAGCGGACTCTTCACAGCCAACAGCATGAATTGCCTGGCCGAAGCACTCGGATTAGCCCTTCCCGGTAACGGAACCGTTTTGGCCACCCACGTAAACCGCCGCAGGCTTTTTGAAGAATCCGCCAGGCAAATCGTGGAAATGGCCAATGCTTATTATTTTAAGGATGATAGATCAGTACTTCCCAGATCCATCGCCAGCCATGCAGCATTCCTGAATGCTATGACCGTGGATATCGCCATGGGCGGGTCTACCAACACTATTCTCCATTTGCTGGCCATCGCCAATGAGGCTGAAGCCGGATTTACCCTGGCCGACTGCGATCAACTTTCCAGGGTCACACCGAACCTCTGCAGAATAGCTCCTTCATCACATTATCATGTTCAGGATTTCGGTCGTGCCGGAGGGGTGATGAGCCTGATGGCAGAACTGAACAAAGCCGGTTTGATAGATTCCACACTGAAACGTGCCGACGGACTGACGGTAGCTCAGGCTATTGATCTATATGATATCCTTTCTCCGAATGTTTGTGCCGAAGCCCTGGCCAATGCGCTGTCAGCTCCGGGTGGACGCGGTATGAACCGCGAAATGGGTTCGCAGAATAATACTTATTCAACCACCGACACCAACCGCCGATCAGGCTGCATCAGGGATGTTGAGAATTCTTACAGTCCGGATGGCGGACTCGCTGTCCTGTACGGAAATATTGCAGAAAATGGAGCCGTGGTTAAAACTGCTGGAGTACCGGCTTCCATGAGGAAGTTTAAGGGTCCGGCTAAGGTTTATCATTCTCAGGATGATGCAGTGGAGGGAATTCTTGGCGGACAAGTGACAGCAGGTGATGTTGTGGTGATCCTGTTCGAAGGACCTAAGGGCGGTCCGGGAATGCAGGAAATGCTTTATCCAACCTCCTATCTGAAATCCATGGGGCTCGATAAATCCTGCGCCCTGATCACCGACGGCCGTTTCTCAGGTGGTACCGCAGGCTTAGCAATCGGGCATATCTCTCCTGAGGCTGCCTCTGGTGGTGCTATAGGCCAGGTGAAGGATGGTGATGTTATCCGGATTGATCTGGACGAGAGAACGCTTAATGCAACCGATCTGGCCGTAGAGACGCATAATTATGCGTCTTTTCACGAAGTCCGGCGGAACCGGCCGGTTTCCAGGGCATTGCAGGCATATGCCGCCCTGGTTGGCCCTTCACATACTGGTGCCGTGCGGCAACCGATAACCCACAACCATCACAACCATCACAACCATCACAACAGATAACAGATAACCGATAACCGACAACTGACAACTGAATGAGCGATTCAAACCATATATCCGGCGCCGATGCAATCATACTGGCGCTGCAGGCCGAAGGGGTAGAAACCTTGTTCGGATATCCCGGCGGAGCGATCATGCCGCTTTACGATGCCATGTTCCGTTTTGGAAACCAAATGAGGCATGTTCTTACCCGCCATGAGCAGGGAGCCATTCATGCAGCCCAGGGATTTGCAAGGGTTTCCGGTAAAACAGGTGTGTGTATCACAACATCCGGCCCCGGAGCTACAAATCTGCTGACCGGACTCGCCGATGCATTTGCCGATTCCACTCCTGTGGTCTGTATAACCGGACAAGTGAATGCGCGGCTGATCGGGTCCGATGCATTCCAGGAGGCTGACATACTTGGACTTACAACACCGGTAACCAAATGGAATATCCGGATTACCTGCTCAGAAGATCTCTTGCAGGGATTGTCACAGGCCTTTTATATAGCCCGGACAGGCAGGCCCGGACCAGTTGTGGTAGACATTGCGAAAAATGTACTGCTTGAAAAGATTCACTTCGATTACCAGATATGTGCCGGAATGCCTTCCTATCATCCGGAGCCTGTTCCGGATGATAAAAAGATTCGTCGGGCAGCCGACTGGATCAACCAGTCGGAACGCCCGATACTTTTCTGGGGACAGGGAGTGCTCCTCGCAAATGCATCCAATGAGCTTAGGTTGTTGATTGACAAGGCCGGTTTGCCGGCAGCATCCACTCTGCTGGGGCTGTCGGCCATACCTGCCGATCACCCGCTCAACATGGGCATGCTGGGCATGCATGGAAATTATGCCCCCAATGTACTTTCAGCTAAAGCCGACCTGATTGTGGCTGTTGGGATGCGATTCGACGACCGTGTTACCAGCGACCCGTCGACATTTCTTCCGAACGCCAGGGTGATTCATATCGATATTGATGCTTCTGAACACGGGAAGGTGATGCAGCCTCATTTGGCTATAGTCGGCGATGCTGCCCGTGTATTGAGATCCCTGTTAGATTATGTGGAACCTGCCCTGCACGCGGACTGGGTGGCTGAATTCCGGGTACTGCAAGAAATGGAAACCGATAAAGTGATGAATAGCGATCTTTCCCTTGCGGGCGAGAAAATCCAGATGGGCGCCATGATCAGAAGGTTATCCGAAAGGTTCCCATCCAATACCCTGGTGGTAACCGATGTGGGACAACATCAGATGAAAGTGGCCCGGTATTATAAATTCAATACGCCTCGCAGTATGGTCACTTCCGGTGGTTTGGGTACCATGGGATTCGGACTGCCTGCTGCTATCGGAGCAAAAATTGCCTGTCCCGACCAACCCGTTTTGGCCCTTATCGGTGATGGCGGATTCCAGATGACCATGCAGGAGATCATGACTATTGTTCAGGAAAAGACTGATGTTAAAGTTGTTCTGCTAAATAATGGTTTTCTTGGAATGGTCAGGCAGTGGCAGGAGCTCTTCTTTGCCAAGCGCTACGCCAGTACTGAACTTCTTAATCCTGATTTTGTTAAAGTAGTTGATGCGATGGGATTGCCGTCAAAGCGGATATCAACCTCAAGGGAAACAGATTCCGGAATCGATTGGCTGCTGACTTCAAATGGACCTTGCTTCCTGGAGGTTGTAACGGATCCCGAAGAAAATGTTTTTCCGATGGTTCCCCCCGGGGTTCCTGTTTCGGAAATGTGGTTAGAAAAAAAATTAACACTAATAGTATGAAAAACAGTTATCTCGTTACAGTTTATGCCCATGACCGTATTGGGCTGTTGCTGAGGATCGCGCAACTGGTTTCGCGGAAAAACCTGAGCATCGAACGGTTAACCCTTCATGAATCGGCAGTCCCGGGAGTAACCTGGATCAACCTGGTAGTCAAGACTGATTCGCACACGATTCATACCCTGGTTAAACAACTGGAAAAGCAGATAGAAGTTCTGCAGGCTTTTCATGTCGTTGAACCTGTCAGAGTGGGATTTTCAGAAAGTGAACAAAAAACCAGACAACTAATCAGCTAATATTTAATAAAATGGCAGAAATGATCTTCGGCGGAGTCACCGAGCAGGTGGTCACCCGTGATGAATTTCCATTGGAAAAGGCGCGCAAAGTGCTTGCCAATGAAACTATTGCAATTATAGGATATGGTGTTCAGGGACCTGGCCAGGCACTGAATCTCAAAGATAATGGGATGAATGTTATTGTTGGCCAGCGTAAAGGAGGTGCAAGCTGGAAAAAAGCTGAAGCCGATGGTTGGGTTGAAAATGAAACGCTTTTTGAAATCAATGAAGCTTGCGGACGTGGAACCATCATTCAGTTTCTATTAAGCGATGCCGGCCAGATTGAAGCCTGGCCCACCGTGAAAAAGCATCTGACCGCGGGAAAAGCACTTTATTTTTCACACGGTTTTGGAATTACTTTCAATGAGAAAACAGGAATTATTCCTCCGGCGGATGTGGATGTAATCCTGGCTGCACCAAAAGGTTCGGGTACCTCCCTCCGAAGGTTATTCCTTGCAGGTAAGGGGCTGAATTCCAGCTTTGCCGTTCATCAGGATGCCACCGGGAGAGCACGCGAGAGAGTGATCGCACTTGGCATAGGAATCGGATCCGGGTATCTGTTCGAAACCACTTTCCGTAAAGAGGTCTATTCGGATTTGACCGGCGAAAGAGGTGTTTTGATGGGTGCTATCGCGGGAGTGTTTGAGGCTCAATATAATTGCCTGCGCAAGAATGGTCACAGCCCTTCAGAAGCATTCAACGAAACCGTTGAAGAACTTACCCAAAGCCTGATGCCCCTCGTAGCAGAGAACGGGATGGATTGGATGTATGCCAATTGCTCAACCACGGCGCAACGCGGGGCTCTCGACTGGAGACATAAATTCCGTAAAGCAGTGGAACCCGTGTATGATGAATTGTATCAGAGTGTTGTCTCTGGCAAAGAGGCCGAAATAGCCATCGAAGCCGGACGCCAGCCCGATTATCGAAAAAAACTCGAAGCCGAACTCACCGAACTCCGCGAATCTGAACTCTGGAGAACCGGCGCACAAGTTCGCAAACTAAGGCCCTGATAAGATGTGCTGATTAATCAACAAATCAAGAAAATGGAACACCTCTTTATATTTGATACTACTCTTCGCGACGGGGAGCAAGTGCCAGGATGTCAGTTAAATACAGTTGAAAAGATTGAAGTGGCCCTGGCACTTCAGGCACTTGGTGTCGATGTTATCGAGGCAGGGTTCCCGGTTTCAAGTCCCGGGGATTTTGAAGCCGTCGTGCAAATTGCAAAGGCCGTTCGCGAACCCATCGTATGCGGTCTCACGAGGGCGGTAGAAAAGGATATAGAAGTTGCCGCTGAAGCGCTGAAAAGTGCTAAACGACCCAGAATCCATACGGGAATCGGCACCTCTCCCTATCATATTCAACTTAAACTGAAATCAAATCCGGAGGAAATTATCGAACGCGCTATTCATGCAGTGAAATATGCCAAACGGTTTGTCGGGGATGTCGAATTCTTTGCTGAAGATGCCGGCCGGACCGATAACGAATACCTCGCCCGGGTTGTGGAGGCTGTGATCAAGGCCGGAGCAACAGTGGTTAACATACCGGATACAACCGGCTATTGCATGCCTTACGAATACGGTGAAAAAATCAAATATCTGGTTGATAATGTTTCGAATATCCATAAGGCTATCCTGTCAACCCATTGCCACAACGACCTCGGAATGGCCACGGCTAATTCCCTCGCCGGTGTGATGAATGGAGCCCGGCAGGTGGAGGTTACCATCAACGGGATCGGCGAACGGGCAGGGAATAGTTCACTGGAGGAGGTAGTGATGGCGGTAAGAACAAGGAAGGATTTTCCGGTGATCACCACCATCAATACTCCCCTGATCATGCAAACCAGCCGGATGGTCTCATCCCTGATGAACATGCCAGTTCAGCCCAATAAGGCCATTGTCGGACGGAACGCTTTTGCACACTCATCCGGCATTCATCAGGATGGAGTACTGAAAAACCGTGAGAATTATGAAATTATCGATCCGGTCACAGTCGGAGTTGATGAATCAAGTATCGTCCTGACTGCCCGCTCAGGCCGTGCAGCGCTGAAACATCATCTCGACCGTATCGGATATCGATATACCAACGGGAATCTGGATGAAGTGTACACCCGTTTTCTTGTGATGGCTGACAAAGCCAAACAGGTTACCGATTCCGATCTGCTCCTCCTGGTTGGAAAAGACCAGACCTCGGGTACCGTTGTGTCGTTGAAACTCCTTCAGGTTCTGGCCGGGATGTCGACCACTCCAATGGCAACTGTCCATCTGATGGTTAACGGCGTGGAAAAAGCAGCTACTGCCGAAGGAAACGGCGCATTCGATGCCGCTTTCAAGGCCGTTGCAAAGGTGATCGATGAACCTTTTGAGCTGGATGAGTTTCTAATTCAGGCAATTACGCGTGGGAGCGATGATGTGGGCAAGGTCCATGTGAGAGTGAAGGGACGAAATCGGATCTTTTATGGGTTTTCTGCAGATACGGATATTGTAACCGCGTCAGTGAAAGCCCTGATCGATGCATTGAATAAAATGACAGGCAGTTATGACGAGTAAAACCCTGTTTGATACGCTGTGGGATCAGCACGAAGTTTCAGTTTTGGATGATGGTTCATCAGTCCTTTATATTGACAGGCATTTCCTGCATGAGGTTACCAGTCCGCAAGCTTTTGCCGGACTGCAAAAGCGGGGCATTCCCTTCTTTCGACCGGATCAGGCTATCGCCACGATGGACCATAACATTCCGACCATCGGGCAGGCTGACCCCTTGATGGGACCTGAATCCACCCTGCAGGTGACCCGGCTCAAGGAGAATTGTGAAAAACATGGTATTACGCTGTATGGCATGAACCATGCCCGGAACGGGATCGTTCATGTGATCGGGCCTGAACTCGGACTTACCCAGCCCGGAATGACAATTGTTTGCGGCGATAGCCATACGTCAACACACGGAGCCTTCGGTACCATCGCTTTTGGTATTGGCACCAGCGAGGTGGAGATGGTGATGGCTAGTCAATGCCTGCTCCAAAGGCGACCTAAAACGCTACGGATAACCGTCAACGGACAACTGTCGACCGGAGTCACATCCAAAGACCTGATCCTGTATATTATATCCCGCTTGGGTACCGGTGCCGGAACCGGCTTTTTTGTTGAATTTGACGGTGAGGCCATCCGGTCATTGAGCGTGGAAGGCCGCATGACTGTTTGCAATATGGCCATTGAAATGGGCGCACGGGGCGGACTCATTGCTCCCGATGAAACAACATTTAATTATCTGGCCGGAAAGGAGTTCTCCCCGGCCGGAGAACAATGGGTAGAGGCGGTAACCCATTGGAAATCATTAAAAAGTGATGAAAATGCAACATTTGACCGCGAAGAGATGTTCGATGCTTCGGATATCACACCGATGATTACCTGGGGCACCAACCCGGGTGCGGGAATCCCTATCAATGGAGTAATTCCCGGTACCAATCAAAAGGCCCTTGATTATATGGGGTTAAAGAGTGGTGAAAGATTGCTGGATAAGAAGATAGATTACGTGTTTGTGGGGAGTTGCACCAATGGCAGGATCGAGGACCTTCGTGAATTTGCTGCGCTGGTGAAGGGCCGTAAAAAAGCCACAGATGTAACGGTCTGGATAGTGCCGGGTTCAAAACAGGTTGAACAACAGGCACGTGCAGAAGGTATCGAAAAGATACTGACCGATGCCGGCTTCGAACTCAGGCAACCCGGTTGCTCGGCCTGTCTGGCTATGAATGACGATAAGATCCCGGCCGGTAAATACTGCATTTCCACCTCCAACCGCAACTTCGAAGGCCGCCAGGGCCCCGGTGCTCGAACGCTGCTCGCCAGCCCGCTTACTGCCGCCGCCGCCGCGGTGACCGGGAGAATCACCGATCCGAGGAAAATGATCGTGAAATGTGACACGTGACGCGTGATGCGGAAGAACAAAAAAACATACCTTTGCATTCTATTTTTCACTTCCAACAGGTATCTTTTTATGTAGTCCTTGAAATACAGTAAAGATGATTAATTACGATTCCATTTTAAAGAAAATAGGTTCCGTTTTTAATGAGGGGCGATTCCGAAACAATAAAGGTCAGAAAGTTTCTTTCTTTGAGTATTGTAAGCTAGGGGATTTTGAGCGGGAACACAAGGGAGATGAAGATATCGTAGTTACTCCCATCCTTCTCGAACTTTTAAAAATACTTGATTTCCGGTCCGGGGTTAATATTCTTCAACAGGTAATCAAAGATGGAGATAAGCCTGATTTCAGAACTTGCGAAACCAATAAATTTATCCTTGATGCAAAGTC
>QYQM01000068.1 GCA_007280905.1 Porphyromonadaceae bacterium
CCTTTAATCAAAGATTGGGTGTCCAAATTTTATGGCTCAGATGAAATTGGGAAACTTTTTGAATTTACCAATGCACCGGAAAGGCAAGGCATTCAATCAGGTTCTATCCGTTTGTCCAACATTTTAGGTTTTATTGAACATCTGATGTTTTACAACCATCGGGAACTTGCCCCTAAAGCCATTCATAATCTGTCGTTTACATTCAGTTACGTGAAAACCGGACTGGTTGATAGGTATACCTTAAGAAACCGCCAGTTTTTATTCCGGCATGCCATGAAGCACAGCTACCTGCCTTCAGAAGAGGACCTGATTGGCAGCTCGGGCGAATACCTACAGACATTCGACAATATTCATTTTGGCAGTGCCCTCGAGGGTTTTTGTGTATGGCTCGAAGATAACGGTCATCCCTTTTTCAGCCAGTTTGATTATCGGGTACAGAACCGGTTTTTCCTGATCTATATGTTAAACTTAATATTGCGGGTTAGTTTACTCGGTTTCAGACAACAGCTCGATAATAATATACCCGACAATTTCGGTAACCTCAAATCAAGCAAACACCTGAGCGGTGATATCCGGCATTTGCGAAATTCCATTATGTCTTTCTATCTGAACGTCCATTTTGTTCAGGTTTCCAACATCACACATATTGAAAGAGTTAATATGCTTATCAAAGAAAACTTCAACATCGATATGCTGATGACCGAGATCAAAAATAAGACAGAAGAATTGGACAAATACCTTTCAAGCGAAAATGAACGCAGGACAAACAACCTGCTGAGTCTTCTGACCATCATAAGTGCTGTTCTAGCGCCAATCACCATAATTACCGGAATCTTTGGCATGAACTTTACTTTTAAAGGGATCGGTGAAAAGCAACAATTATTGTTTGAGCCTGTATGGTTTTACTGGTGCTTAGCAGGCTGGGCTGTAATTTGTTTCCCTTTGGTCGTAGTCTTTTTAAGAAAAAGGATCAAATGAAAAGGTCAAAAAGAGAAAGTCAAAATTGGCAGATTTCAGAATCTGAACGAAATCCGGATGGTGAGACTGGTGGATAATTAGAATCTTCCACATTAACATAAATAACCTAAATTAAAAATCATGAACAGAGTAGACAAAGAAGAATCCATTGTTTCGATGAAATCGGGACTTGGGATTAATGAAACGAAACAGATTCAGGAATCGGTTGATATTCTGGATATTAATGAACCGGATCAGGTATTCGTTTTCTGGGATGTTTATCACAAAACCCGGTCAAGATTTCTGGTAACTAATATGTGGCTTCCGGTGTTAATAATAGTACAAGCATTATTCTTCTCATATTTTTTAGTACCCGCTACCCTTCGGGAGAAGATTGCTGCTAATGGCAAATTTTTTCAATTCTTTCTATTCGCTTTGTCGCTTTCAGTCATTATATTGTTGTGTTGGGGAGTGACAATTATTCGTTTGAGAAAGTGGAGTGCCCGGACAAAGCTGGTTGATAAAATTGCTGTTGCATATCAGCTCGGTATTTATACGCCAAAAATATCTACTTAATCTTTCATGTACGATTTCTACGGTCGCGAAAAGGAGTCCCGCCAACTACGGGAGGGCTTTGAGTCGATTGCCAAGCAGAGGAGGGGTGCCGGTTTTTACCTTACCGGCAAAAAACATGCGGGCAAAACCAGGCTCGTACAGGAGTTTCTGAAAAGTATCCTCGCCGACCCCAGTATAAAAATCGACCTGCCGGAGTTCGTGCGAAAGCCCGATCAGTTTATCATTAATCATACCTGCAAGGAGGAGGAGCAGCAACCGTATACCGTTTTTTCTTCGATCAAGGAAAAAATCAAAGAGGAAAAGAACATCTACGAAATCATTTATGGTATCTGTTCAGTTATTCTTGCGGTGATCCAGGTAAGCGAAATAATCACTCAGGTAAATATACTTTTCAGTAAAGTCTTTGGAGGCAAGAAAAATTCTGAGGACAATAAAAGTTACAGAGAGTATCTTACCTACCGGAAATTTCTGAGGAAAAGCTGCAAAAAGGCGCCATTGATTATCTTCATTCAGAATGCTCAATGGATCGACGAGCCTTCGCTGATCATGATCCGAAAGCTGCTGTTGGATTCGTCCACCTTCTGGGGTTTGATTATACTGGAAAGGGATTCAAACGTGGGTGATGGCCTGGTCGATTCAACCCGGTTTTCGGCACAAAATCTGATCCGCGAGGGATTGGTCGAAAAAATTTATATCGGCCCCTTCCCTATTTCGTTTCCACTGGATTTCCTTCGGATTAACCTGCGAAATTTAGCCTTCAGCAAAGAAGAAAGCGATCTGCTGTATCACCGGAGTGAAGGATTACCGGGTAAACTGATTGAGTTCATAACTTATTGCACTGATAATCACCTCATTTATAAAGAAAACGAACATTGGTTCAAGAGTAACGACTTTCTCGATAACATAAAAACCCACACCGACCGGTTTTTCGATGATATTCTGGCCTTATGTAATCCCGGGACTCCATGCTTTCCCGATCAGGCCGGACTGATGAGGTTAAGCAGAAAGTATAACATGGACCTTTCGGAAGTGGATTCCATAGCATCATTAACTTATGATCTGATCAGATCTGGTATGCGCATTTCAAGGGAGCTTGGTCAAGGTGTATTTCTTGGAAAATGTTACATTGTGTATGACCAAAGCGGAGAACGATATGTAGCAGAGCGGGTGATTTTGAATGACTTTTCAACAGAATCACCAAACACAGGATATGCAATTCCGGGTATAGAATCCCGGACAGCCCTGGCAGACCTTCCTATTGAGCAGGAAATGATCATTAATGGAGAAAAAGGCCAGATCCTTCTAAGGAAATTGTATGACGGTGAAGTTGAGTTTGAAGACCTGTCGGACCGCATCACCAACCGCTTTATAAATATTTGCAAGGCTGTTAAATCGCTGCACGACAGGGGTATCGTACATGGAATGATCAAGCCTCAAACCATTATCGATACCAGTGAATCGGGTATCCGGCTATTTCATTTTCAAAAACAGACCGTTGTTCATCTGTACCAAACAATGATCAGTCAGAGTCAGATGGATCAGTTGCAATTTGTTGCTCCTGAATGCCTCGAAAATCCTGAAACACTATCTTTGTCTGCTGACATCTATTCTCTCGGGGTCCTATATTTTCTTTCCATGACCAACCGGCTGCCTTTCTCGGCGAAAACGCCGGCGGAGTTAGTTGACCGGATACGCAGAAGAGAAATTCGTTTTACGGGGGACTTTCTTCAAAAACCACCATCAGATGAAGTAAAGCGGGTGATTGCAAAGAGTTTATCTTTTCATCCTGAATCAAGATACCAAACTATTGACGAAATGATTGGGGCTCTCACTGAAATCCTTTCGGGCCCATCACAAAGCATGGTATTGGAAGAAGAAAACCTCCTTAAACTTACCCAGAGGGTGGGCAATGAAAAAACTGCCCAAATGATCAGCCTGATCCGCGCATCAAACCAGATTGTGAGAGAAGATGTCCTGACGCACTTCATCAACCTGGCTAACAATAATTACAAGCTGATAAAAAAGACATTTAACCGTAAGGACCAAAAACTATTCAGCGAGATCTTTAATATCGAATCTTTTATCCAAAACAGGATTGGTACGGTAAGGCTCTTGGCATTTATCCTGGCGTTCGTTTTGTTTGCATCGGTGTTCTTTATCAGAAAACCTAAAAAGTATGATTTTATTAACAATACCGTCGCTATTGAGATGACAGAGGATGGTTCTCCTTCAAAGGATCAGATTTCAGGCGGTACGCTAACCGACCTGGTTATTTATGCCATTCAGCAAAGAGCCGGATTACTGGATATCAATACATTAAGTGATTTCAAAAAACAAAACCCAAAGAAACGGGATGCTCCGGATTTGTTGATACAATTAAATCTTGAAAATAAACAGAACAGGCAAAACTTAACCATTAAAACTTTCCATGGATCGCGAACAAGATTGACCGAAACTTACACGTTCCAGGATCCCAACACTTTCCTGAGCAACGATATCACAAACTTCACCAACCTGATCAGAAAATCTCTCGAACAGGACAACAGCAGTAAAACAATCTGGAAACCCTATAATGGCACGTTATATTACGATGCATACAAACACTTTCTGAAGGGTAAAGATTTTTGGTCGCTGCTTGAGGCCAAACAGGCTGCATCATCATTCAATGACGCTAAGGACATCGACAGCAAATTTACAGCGGCTAAACTTGGTCTTGTGGAAGTCTATCAGTTTAACGGGGATTTCGATAATGCTGCCAGGCTGATTGAGGAGGTTAAATCCGATTTTTCCAATTTGTCCTACCTCGATTCGATTAAATGTTTCGCATTGGATGCCAGTATACATTCAGATTATCAAACAGCGAACAAATTTTTCAGCAAAATCAATACCAAAGGAGATATTTCCATGCAATTTCTGCTTGGACAATTCTATTTTGAAATCAGGGAGATTAACAAATCGATCAGTTCATTCAATTCTTGTCTGGAAATCAATCCAAAATACAATCTGGCCATTAACCGTCTGGCTTACTGTTATTCGCATCTCGGAAACCATGATGAGGCCATAAAACTCTTCAAGGAGTATGTGGATATTGATAATACCGCTAACTCTTTTGACAGCCAGGGAGATGGCTATATTGCCGCGGGTAAATACTCCGAAGCCCTTGAATCAAAACAGAAAGCGGTCGATTTGGGATACGATCCTTATTATCACAACAGTATCGCTTTTATTCTGATGAATCTCGGAAAGATCAAGGAGGCTGCGCAACAAACTAATATTTATATCGATAAGTCAAGAGAGGGTAATTTAAAGGCAAATATCGCCGAAGGCCAGTTTACATTGGGTTTAGGACAGTATTTGCTTCAAAATGATCAGGAAGCCATCCTCGGATGTAAAACCGGACTTGAATATGATGATTCTTTGCTTTTAAAATCCAGGAACTACAAGATGCATTGGCTATACGAGTCGTTGATAGCGAAGAATGGGGACATTCGTTTTCTCGATGAAGAAATCCAGTCCAATAATGCCTTAATAGCAGAATATAAGATCACTCCGTATTATTATAATGAAATACTGAAATTCAATTACTTGCTGCAACTTACACAGGCTGTTGTCAAGAAGGATCAAAAAACCGTTGATGAAATCATCGGCAAACTGGATAAAATCGGCAACAAGCTCAAAGACTGGTATTCGCCTTACGATAAGGCGTTTATAAACACCGAGGCAGCCAAGATCCTTGAGAATTTCGGCAACAAGGAACTTATGGTTGCACGTCTTGATACAGCACTCCGGTACAATTCAAATTATCCATTTGCCAATTATTTGCTTTATAAGCACTATAGGGAAACAGGAGATACTGTTGGGGCCGGGGAAATTCGCCAGAAACTGGAGCTGCTATGGAAGGATGCGGATCCGGAGTTCAAAACTGTTTATAAGTTAGATTAATGAAGCCGCTGATTTGGTCTCTTCGTTTTTTATTGATCTGTGTCATTTGCGGACTTACTGCTTGCCATCCTGCAAGTTCCATAAAAAGACACGAAAAGCTTATGCTTCCTGATAATCCGAAGCATTTAACCCAGGCTAAGCTGCGAAAAATAATTCGCCAGACCAGGTATAATCAGAATTTTTCGGTGCGGGAATCCGATAAGTTCGATTTTACTGCGATTGATGAATACGCTCGATCTGCACCCGACGATGTTAGATCCGATGCGAAGACTTTGTCGGCTTATCTGATCAAACCCGCCAAAAATGATTGGGAGAAAATCAGGGCAATCTATACCTGGTTAATCAGCCATTTGGAATATGACATGAGGGTTTACAGAGGCTACCGGACTCCTGTTGACCCCGGCGAGGTTTTGCGTTCAGGTATAGCAGCCTGCTCTGGGTTCTCCAATTTGTTCGGGGATCTTGCAAAGTCAGCCGGACTTGAAGCTTGCAACGTTCCCGGCTATGGAAAAGGTTACGGGTACCTTGAGAATAAAGAAATCAATACACCGAACCACGAATGGAATGTCGTCAGGATTGATAAGAAATGGCATATTTTCGAAGCAACCTGGGGTGCGGGGAGCGTGAAAAACGGAATGTACTACCCTACCCTTGATTATTATTGGTTCGACACTCCGCCAGAAGAGTTCATTTTTACCCATTTGCCGCAAGATCCTGTCTGGCAGCTTATAACTGAACCTTTATTATTGATTGATTTCGAAAAAATGCCCAGATTGTTAAGTCCCTATTTCCGAGCCGGATTTAGTGGTCAGGATGCTTTTTCCTGTCTGGGTCCGGATTTAGCTTTCGATTTTCCGGTTGTATATGATACCGGTACAATCAATTTTCAGATTATAAAAAGCCCGATGTCCGGTGTTCTAAACCAGGACGAGGTATATTATTTTCTGATTTATGCTGCCGGTATGAATGATATGATGATTAAGAATGGGACTTCTCAAATTGTGGTTAAGCCTAAAAATGGATACTTTGCAACCTTAGTAACGGCAGAAGCAGGGGAATTAAAAATTTGTCTTCCTAAACCCGGATCTAAAAGATACTTGGTATTGGTTAAATACAAAGTCAACTAATCAGCAGAAAGGATGATCTTGAGACAAACTTTAATCTAAGTAGATAGATAAATGATCGCTGGAATGTCAGCATAGGTTTGATTTAGTCTGATTATTCGTAACTTAGCACCTTAAACCTGACTACTCAAACAATGAAAAGTCGAATTCTTGTTATGCTAATGCTCATAAGCACAGCAAGTTGTTTATTCGGTCAAATTGCCGATACATCGAATCCTGGAACATTTAAGGATTCTCGTGATGGGCATAAATACAAATGGGTTAAAATTGGCACCCAGACTTGGATGGCTGAAAACTTAGCTTTCTTGCCGGCTGTTAGTCTGTCAAACACCGATTCTGAATCCCGGAAGCATTATTATGTTTATGGCTACGAAGGAACAAACATTGATGATGCCAAAGCAAGTGCCAATTATTCAACTTATGGAGTTTTATATAACTGGCTGGCAGCCATGGACGGGGCTTCCAGCAGTACATCTGTTCCAAGTGGTGTTCAAGGGGCTTGTCCTGCAGGTTGGCATTTACCGAGCGATGAGGAATGGAAGATGCTCGAAAAACACTTAGGTATGAGCAATTCTGAAGCTGACTCCATTGGGTGGCGAAGTTCTGGCACAGTCAGTGGTAAGCTGAAAGAAACTGGAACCAGCCACTGGAAAAGTCCGAATACCGGAGCGACCAACTCCAGTAGGTTCACGGCCCTTTCGGGTGGCTACCGTTACTACAGTGGGGGCTTCAACGAACTTAGCCTCACCGCCTCCTTCTGGTCGGCCTCCGAGAGCGACGCTTCGTGCAGCTGGTACCGGTACCTGTATTACTACCACGCTGGCGTGCACCGGTACAGCTACTACAAGAGTTACGGGTTTTTGGTCCGCTGCCTTAAAGATGAATAATAGTGAGTTAAAAAATGAAAAAGAAAATTGGACATGCATTTCACGGGAATCAACAAATGCTCCTGAAACAGGGAGAACTTTTGTTTGCCCGAATAAGCCACATAATAAGCCCATGAGCATTACGGAGAGAAGGATTTGTTTTTTCATCTCATTTCTAGTCAGGCTCCTTTCTTCTTACCCATTTTCAGTTTTACATAAGAATATATTTTGGCTAAATTCACAGGAGGTTGATGCCACAACCGCAACATATTATTACTTTTATTTATACGACCATTGAGAGTTACTCCCAAGGAAACAATCGGACTTTTCACACTGATTGGGATCCCTTCTGATTCATACTGGCTCAAGGTTGTATTATAAACGTTGCAAGTGCCATTAAGATATTGCATACCTGCTTTACAATTAATATTAAAATAGGATAATCGCGATGATAATTCAATGCCATAAAATCCGGTTAGCATTGTTGCATCGTTGAATCCATTGACATTAAAATCTGCAAGTTTAAGCCCTGGTGTATATTTAATCCGGCCGAGTGCGCAAATATCCAGGTTACGCATTATTGATCCACCCATGCGAAAATCCCAGTTGAGCAAGAAAATATTTGTGATAAACATTGAAATATTATTAGTACTTTCAACAAAGTATTGCACATTAAGAATTCCTGTGGAAATACCTGTAAAACCAAAGAAGTAACTTTGCCCAAACGTTAACTCAAAATTATTTTTATTAATAAAATCAGCGGCTAATGGTCTGAATGACTTGTTCGAATAACAGGGAAGTTTAATTTCTCCATTGTTGAGGTATTCATGTTTTATCTTACCGTTATATCTCTTTAAAATACCCTCTTTTAAAATCGCTGAATATTTTCCATAAGGAATATTTAGTTGCGCAGGGGTTTTTAAGTTAGAATTTATGACAATATTCTCTAAACTATCAAGCCCGTGTAATTCAAGATCCAGGTCACTAACTTCGGAGTTAATGGTGAGTGGATGACCAGTCTTGAGTGAAAAGCGGATTGTATCGTTATCATTGGTAGCTTCATTAATTTTCAGGTAATATTTTTCAGGTGTAAACCCACCACTTTTCTCAAATCGAAGGATATAATCTCCTTTCTGAAAGGTTGCTTTAAACGGAGTATGCCCTAATAATGAATCTTTTGGCTGTTCTATCCAAACCTTTGTTCTTGTTGGTTTAGTCACAAAATATATTTGCTTGAAAACATACATTGGAACAGGCAGATCAAAATTTTCATTTTTTTCAATTGTAACATGAAAAAAATCCTGCTGCGTTTTAAATCCTGGTTTTACCAGGGTAACCTTATAATCACCTATCCTGACTTTATATTCCACTGGAATATTCCCTATTTTTTTCCCGTCCAGGTAAACACTGGCACCTTCGTTATTCTCATCATCGATTACATTCAATTGGCCGTAATGCGGAACTAATCTGGCCATCAGAGTTGTTACTTTACCATTTTCAAACGGCAATTTTTTCGGTGCTTCAAAGGGGTTAAAACCGGGTACTTCAATTCTGATTTGATGAGAACCGGACTTTACAGGAATTATATTATCCTCATAAACAGTGTTCCATGTCAGGTCATTATCAAAGGATGCCAGTTTTTTCCCCTTATTTATTAATCCGTCAAGAACTATCGTGTCATTATCAATCCATAAAACCGGAGCTTCCTTGAATTCCATACTATCAACAGATTGAATGTCGAATTTTAATGAAGGGAAATCCGGCTTTAATTCAAAGAAGAATTCTTTTGTTTCGTCAATAGGAAAAACAACAACTGTATCGATTGTTTTATATCCGTATTTAGTAAGTTTTGCTTCATACACCGAAGATGCCATAGTTTGTGATTCCGGAGTTAAGAATTTGGTCATCCGAGGAATCGCTACGTGTGCACCTTTCGGTTTTGAGTTAAAGTTTAGCGTACCTTCTACTAATTTTCCGGTAACTTTAAACTTGTATCTGCTACTTAATCCGTCAATGGCTTGGTCCAGTGATTCACAACCAGGACCATTAATAGTCAGGATAAAAGGCTCCATTGAGTGACAAATTACGTATTCATCTCTATCTGCATGAGAAATCACCTTGAAACTGTCATTCTTAATAACATTTGACTCAAAGGTTAATCCATCAATATTGCTCGAAATAAATATAATCAAATCTGTTACATTGCACGATCTTTCAATATTTGCAATACCTATTACCTCCTCCTTGATTAATAATTTTGACGGGTTCTGAGCCAAAGAGCTCATACTTAGGAAAATTAAAGTCCATAAAGCCCAATTATGTTTTATCATTGTCATATTTGTGGTTTTTTGATTCACGGATAAAAAATAGTTTTCTTACCGGATGATGAAATCAGCAAATCCATAAACGCTGGAATCTTTTACAGACTTCTCATCCTGCCATGTCCTGACCCATATTTTGGGCAGAGAATCCTCTTGAAACTGAATCAGAAAAAACATGATTCCAACATCGCTATAGGTAGGGGTATTCCATCTCTGCCGAAGTGTAACACCGTAAAAGTCATCGTACTTACGATGTTTTAAAAGTTGGAAACTATCAAATGAGAGGTTGATATAACTATTTCTTTGAAAAACTCCTTTTAGTCTTTCAATGTATTCGGCTTTCGTCATTTCAATGTATTCAATCTTCTCCTGAGATAGGGATAATCGAACACCATCCCCGCTATTTCCAGCCTCCTGAATTTTACTCTTCTTGCCGATTATTATCAGTGCTTTGTCACTATAAATGCTTTCTATGAAGTCAATATCTTTCTTAATATAGGCAGTCTTCATGTTTTCCATAAAGTTAAGGATGATCTCCTTTCTTGTTAAATCTATCGTGCAGGTATACTTCATGGAATTCTTATACTGGACTCTTCCAATGGCTATTGAAAAACCATCGATGATTCCTTCATTTAAAAAGGAAACCTTAACCTCGGTTGTATCGCCGGAATTCAAAACAATGGGAATGTTCCGAATTGTATAGTAACCCGTAAAATTTTCGAAAATGACATTTTCATTGATCTGATGCAGTTTACAGTAGAAATGAGAATGTTCCCAAAACTCTTCTATCTCTTTTGAGAAACCATCGGAAAACCAATTGCCCGATAGATTTAATTTTTGAGACTCGGCTTCATAAGATGTATTTATCTTATTTAGAAGCTTTTCCAGATTAATTTCAATTTTTTTCTTTAAAGCCTGATCCTCCACTCCACCTGTTAAGACGACATCCACTTTTGTGATCTGGGTCAACCCGGCAATTGAAATGAGTAAACTGCCGAAAACGGCAATTATCAATTTCAAAATTGGAAATCTCAGCGTTAAAGTATTCATAGCGATATATGATTTTGAGGTATGAAAGTATATAAAGTTCCTTCAATGGTTGAATTCTTATTTAGTATCAGGTTTGAATTCGTTTTAATGATCAGTAAATGCATAAAGTTAAATATTTGATTTTTAACGAACATGCTTGCTACCAAATCTTCGCTTGAATCCCCCCGCTGCCAACCAAAATAAGTATGATAGTCAGCTGAGAAAAAGTTTAGAAAACCGTTTAAGTTGAGCGTGAACTGTTCCTCCCGGTTCCCATAAAGCTTATGAGTAATAATAATTTTCTGATTTGTACGGATCAGGTTCTGAAAAATGTTAGCTGTTGATTCCTTGAAATATTTTTGGTTAAAAACCGGGTTACAACTTCCATCCTTATTCTTCATATAATACGTGTCGGAATTAATATATGGATAGTCAAGCAAGATTTTACCTTTTTTAACGTATAATTCATCATGGTAAAACTCCAAATCGCTTTGATCAGTTTTGCCAATCAGGACTGACGGAATAGCATTAGCTTGAAGCTCATCCATAATCTCCCGTTCAATTACATCTTTAGTCCTTCCACAAATAACTGTGTAATTATTGGGGAACCCCATTTGAAGAAAAGTGGAATTTTTCATCTGCCAGGAAGCTAAAAAACTATCCTCATTGCTATCCAGTCGGAGTTCTGTGTCCTGATCAAAATGAAATGAAGATAGAACGGAGATAATTTGATTTGCCGGTAAATTTTGTTGATTGTATTTAAGCAGAATCTGTTCTTCCCCCATTTTCTTGATGATTCTATCCTTATCTTTTAATAAGGCATAATACAACAACGTTCTTTCCATATAATCATAAACCTCCTGATAGGGGTCTTCAAGGCTATTGAAAACAATATGAAGACCAATGTGCACAACCTGTTTGTTTTGGTTGAAGCGAATAGATAAGCTGTGATTTGGAATGATACTTTTAGCATCAATAATTTGTGATTTTACTGAACTTGAACTTAGGTTCTCAATCTGCCGGCAGATATTCCCGGGCAGAAGCATATATATTTCTTTTAATTTAAGTGACTTAAAATGAGGCTCTGACAGGACGGATAAACTCAATGAAAGAAATGATAACAAAAGAACTGTGATCTTATGGAATTTATTAATAATCATTTTCAATCAATTTTACCAATCGTAATTTTATCCTTGGCTATTCTGGTTTTAGAATAAAGAGTGCCATAATATAGTTCACCTTTGTTCCAGACTCCCTCAATATAATCGCCCGGTTCGGCATATCTCTCCCTTGGGTCATATTGAGAAATTAATTGTTTTGAGGCATACTGATAGGTCCCATTTCCATGCATTTTCCCAGCCTTCATCTGTCCCTCATACTTATCTCCATTAGGGAAAACCTTGGTTGTACTTAATGCAGATACTGCATTTTCCTCAGACTGCTTAGGCTGTTCAGTAGGCTTTTTAATAACAACAGCAGAAGTATCCATTTTGGGGGGATTCGGCGATTCAGCTTGAAGAGGCAGGGCTTTATTGATTTTTTGGCTATCCACGTTAATGGAATCCTTTGAATTGATGCTGTCTTTGGGTCCCAACCTGATAAAATAAAGAGCCAGCAGCGATATTACCAGAGTAGCAACAACCGGAAGAATCAGTTGTGACGGTTTTATTACCTTTTTTATCTTCGGTGGACTTTCCGGTTTTGCCTGAGTTGGTTCAATGATTTTTTCTGATTGAATCTCACTCTCATTACAACTATTTAAAATTTGTTCAATTGAATCAGCTATTTGAAAATTCCTGAAAAAAAGAGGTACATCCTTTATCTTGAAGCCTTCACCTTTTAACAAGAAAATCCTACGCTTGTCTTTGGCATAACAGTTATTGAAAAAGGTCTGATATTCAATCTGAACCCATTTGGACTTCATACTATCAGGTGATACTACGAGGATAAAATCTTTACTTTGGAAGATTGCTTCAGATATAACATCGAAATAGGCTTCCCCGGCACTCTGCTTCAAATCGATCTCGGGAAGAAAAACCCTATACCCTTTTAAGAATTCATGAATCCTTTGGACAATTTGCCTATCCTTACTAGAGGAACTGATAAAAAATTGATATTTGTATTTAGGCTTGCTCATTTAACCCGATTTGTGCATCTGGTTAAAGATAAGAGATACTTTTATCATATCAAAAAAAGATTTCTGTCATGGAATCCATCTGTATGGAAAATTTGCTGTAATTTAATAGTCTGCTACACACTTTTAACTTAAAGTTTTGTTGCCATGAATACTATCATTAATAAGTTAAGCAGATCGTTTGAAGGAATTGCCTTATCCCTGATTTGCATCCTTCTTCTCATCCCAAGTCCTTTATGTTCACAACAGAACATTGGCCGTCAAACCATCTTACAGTTTGATCCCAATCATAAGATTCTAAGACCCGATGCGGAATTGCTGAAGGTATCTACTCACATGATACTTGGTGGGAAGAGTCAGGCGTTTCTGGGCGGCGTTGGTGGCATTTCCTTTGATCAGATTGCACAACCGGCCGATGGTTTAAATATCAGGCAAATGACCCTCACATACAATCCGGAGCTCCCTGACAGGCAACGGATCGAGTTAATCGTTAATGGTAATGATATTAAAGTCGGGATGCCGGATTGGATGATAATACCCATTGCAAAATATGCCGACAGCCCGCACTATTCTTGTTTTACCTTGTTCGGACAGTTGAAAGATACGGCAGCCATGCGGGTTGTTACAGAAAATGAAGGCCGGGTTATGAACTACCATCCTGATTTCGACAATACATTGATGGGGATTCGTTTAGCCTATATGGATATGCTGATTGGATATCCATTTACAGATGATTTACCTAAAAACTCTATGAATCAGTATATTCTGGGGAACGGTGAAAATGAGCCGGACCTGAACGCCAATCAGAATGGTTTATACCGCCTTTCGCGATACTTACAATCCATTGAGGATAAATATCAGGATAAATTCCGGTCGTATGTAGTTTCGGACTTTAATCAAAAGATCCGATTTGATTTCAAAAATGATTCTCTGTCAATTTCCGGATTTCCATTTTTTTATTGCTGGAAGTATAAGCAGGATGATCCAAAATATGATATCAACAAGGTTGCCAATGAGTTGAAAAGAGAATATCAAACCAAGTCCGATTCCCGTGATTGGTTGATTAACAGACTAATAGCGCTGGCTGACAAATATGGTACTGGCTTTACCATATATGAGAGCGGAACATTTGTCGATCTGGTTAACATCAGCCAAAATCAGGAGAGAAAAACTTTCCTCGAAAAATACTCTACTGAGTCACTTTATGAGATGGCCATATCGGCAGAAACCCTTATGGATGCCAATTCGATCAATTACATGAAGGATTATAGCATCGAGTTCTCCGTTCGGCCTGAACTTTTTGAGGCTGCCAATCCTGCTGTATGGAAGGCCACGGTTGCTACCATGTGCTATTCGGCCTTTTTCAGATATCTAAAAGCACAATTTCCTGACAAATGGAGCACGTTCATCCGGCAAGTACAAAACATCGATCCGGAACCGCGGGTTGAAACTCCAACCGTTATGTATGACCCGAAAAATAAAAACGTGGAAGAGGCTATCAGTAGGATTTTATAGTCATCTCTATGGACCCCCATTTTTTTATTAGCTTCTCCTCACGTGATCTCAGGTATGCCAGGGAAATCCTGGCAGCTATTGAAAATCAAGGAATCAGCATCTGGGATTATTCTGATATTATTCAGAGTATCGAGCTTGGCCAGGCTTTTCCTGATCGGCTGAGATTGGAAATCGACCGCTGCAGTCATCTGATTTTCTTAATCAGCCGGAATAGTATTGATCCTGTCATCGGCAGGTTCTGTCGTTATGAGTTGGAATACGTCAGAGGTGCCGGGTATCAGAAAAATCGAAAAATAATTCCGGTGGTAGCTGACCCTGATATCAACCCGTCAAATCTCGCTTTCCCATTTGACCTGATTAAAGATGCTTTCTATTTAGTTTTAACCGATCGCCCCGAGTCTATTGTCAAACTTACTGTAAAAGTTTGCCAGCTTATTGATAAACAATACATTCCCCCAATAACAGCCCACTCTCACCTACCCTTTTGGGAGTTTTTTCGCAGGGAGGTATTTGAAATGGCTCATTCCAATAAATACCAGGTGGATTTAATGATGATTCTTGGTGAGTTCAACGAGAATTACAGACAGCAAAACCAAAAGGAAGCACATTTTCTGATCACTCATTTTATCAACTCCTGCAGGTACCGCATTAAATCCTATACTCCGTTCTATCCAATAATTGTTAAGGCCGTGTGTGAAACTGAACTCGGATTATACTCTGAAGCTTTAAAGAGCTACCATGAAGCATCGGTGATTCAGCCTTATAATCAAGATGTTATAGGTGGAATGGGTACCGTTTTATTTAAAACTCAGCGTTATCAGGAGGCCCTGGAATGCTTTGAGCAAATCCTTCGGCATGATGGAACAGAATATACCCGAAATGCCCGGATTAACCTGATCATTACGAAACTGGCAATGGAGCAGAACCTAACTGAATCAGAAATTGAATTTCTCTTTATAACAGATGTCATATCTTTTCCTGACGATCTTAAAACCAATGTTTTCAATGCCCGCGGGTTGGTTTTAAGGGTCAGGAAATCCTATTCCGAACTTGAGCAGCTGTGCAGGTCGGTAATCAGCCAAAACCTCCACGACACCATTACTATTATTCTGCTTTACCTTAGCCTGTACAACCGCGGACGTCAAACGGAAGCAGCTCGGGAACTTAAGGCCGCGATGGAAGAATCTGACACAAATCCCCGGATTGACAAATCAGTACTAAAGGGCTACCTCATTTTATTTACCTTTACCGGATAACACTGATTTTAAATCAAATTATTGAAATAAAATGAAACGAGAGAATTTTAAAATAATCGGTTTGAGCCTGGAAATACCTGTTGTATTAGGCTTATTAACTGTTGTGTTGGGATATATCAGTTTTGACATGGTGTTTCCGGATTATCCCTTTTTTCGGAAGTTATATTATTCGTTTCAGTTGTTTTCACTGGAATCGGGTGACCGTTATTATGAAAGAGGCACAGCGTTTCCCATCATGACTAAGATAATCTTTAACGCTGCAAGGTTTTTTGCCATAGTTACCCTTATCTACGCTATTGTGCTGGCACTTCTTGCCATTATAAAGGATAAATTCTATTTAACCAGGGTAAAAATGATGCAAGGTCATACCATACTTTGTGGTTTGGGAGAAGTTGGGAATGCGATTGTTCATAATTTCGTGAATAAGAACAAATTGTTGATTATTGAACACAATACTGACAACGAAAACATTGAAAAATTAAGGAAGCAGGGGGTGAGAATCATCGAAGCCAATGCCTTGGATCCAGAGATATTATTAAAAGTTGGATTGGCTAATTCAGCCTGTTTCTATGCCCTTACCGGAGATGACTTTAGTAATCTCACCATTCTAAGGCAGGTAAGGACCATTTTGGAGAATATTCCTGTCGGAAAATCAGGAGTTCGACTGGCAGCCAATATCGAAAGCTCTAATCTGAAAATGGCCGCATATCAGGAAATGTCATGCTTCCCGGACGAAAAAATATCCGAGCTTCATCAATTACTGGACTCGTTCAGGAATGCGGCAATAAAAATTAGCGATACTTGTGAAGAATGTGAAACGGACTCCCGTTTAATAAAATCGTTTGAACAGATTAAAGCTGATTTACAGGCTTATGATCCTGCAATTACAAAGGATGAAATCGCATCAAAAATTGAGGTTAAATTATTCAATATCAACGAAATTGCTGCCAGATATATCTTTCGCCAATACCCTCCTGACAGGTTTAAGCCTGTTACAACACAGGAAGAACCACCCGTTCATATACTTTTTATTGGATACAGTCAGATGGGTGAAGAACTATTTAAACTCTGCGCCCAAAACTGTCATTATATCAATAGAAAAAATACCGTTATAACCATTCTATTTCAGGATGCCGATCTTGCCAGAGAAAGAATACTGACAAAATTCAAAAACATAATAAGGCTGATTGATGTGCGGTTCTTTAAACTCAACCCCCATCATATTACCCCTGGTAACCTGGCTGAAAATGGACTAGCCGATGTGGATGTAATTTATATATGCAGCGATCTGGATCGCCTGCAGACTTCTTATTCATCAAGAGCGCGGGTTGTTGTTAAGAGAACCGTTCCTATTGTCAGATGGTTCAGTAAAAACAATACGACAGGAACAGCCAACAAGGATACCGACAATATGTATACCATCGGAATTCTCAATTCTATTGCTACCCATGATAACATTATTGATGAAGCTCTTGACCGTAAAGCCATTGCAGTGCACCACCTTTGGTTAAAACGGGACATTTCGGGTTACATTGAGAATGTCGAAGAAAAAATCAGGGAGAAACAGCAAATTCCTGAGCCAAAGGCTACAATGGTGCCATGGCAACACCTGGATGAAGAAATCCGTGACGACAACAGATCGGTTATAGAACACAGTCTGATAAAAATTCGTACGGTTGGTCAACTTACAAATCCTATCCATTATCAGAATCCTGATAATACCCTGGTAGACTTCAGCTTTCTTAAGAACGGTTCCCTGGTAATACAACTTGCTGAAATGGAGCACCGACGCTGGATGGCAAACAAATATCTTTATGCATGGGAATTCAATAAGGATAGAAATGAACTAAAAAAAGAACACAACAAAATGGTTGACTTCGATGAACTCGATGATAGCACCCAGGATTACGATATTAAACAGGTCGAAGATTTGGAGGAGATTTGGAAATTGAAATGACATGGGATTTCAAGGAGAGCCAACCACAGTGCCCAAGCGGCCAGTAAAATAGGTAAAGATGTATCCGCTGCGGTAATGGTCGCCATAATAGGCAGAAAAGCGATCGCACTCCGCGAATCCCGTCTGGACAAACCGGCTCTTAGGGATTTCCCCGGTTTCATAACCTTGTATAGGAGTGTTGATACAAATAATATCGGTCCTGATGATAAACAGGATATCTGGTATTCAACCTTAAATCCCGACAATACATGGAGTAAGCTAGTGAACATTGGTTTTCCCCTTAATAACGAATCTCCTAGTGCTGTTTATTATGTCTTGCCTGACAATAATACATTGCTCGTAAATGGTCGCTATGATGATTCCGGCAAAACGATTGGGGCAGTGGTTTCCATTTCGAATCAGCAAAAAGACGGATGGAGCATACCTGTAGCGATGGAAATTGATAATTTCTATAATAAAAACAGTTACCAAAATGTAACTTATTCTCCTTCCGGGAAAACACTGATCATGGCTATTGAAAGAGAAGATACCTTCGGTGGTCTGGATCTATATGTATCATTAAAGAAGGACGATGGTTCATGGTGGGAACCCCGTAATATGGGGCCAGATATCAATACTTACGGAAAAGAAGGCACGCCTTTTCTCGCAGCTGATAATACAACCCTTTATTTTGCCACCAATGCCAGACCTGGCTATGGGGGTTATGATATTTTTACGACCAGGCGACTTGATGATACCTGGACGGCATGGAGTGAACTTGAAAACCTTGGGCCAAACATCAATACACCCCGCTGGGATGCCTATTTCACCATTCCCGCTTCCGGAGAGTACTGTTATCTTGTGTCAAGCGATAATTCCCTTGGTGAAGGAGATATCTTCAGAGTGAAGGTTTCAGAAGCTGCCAAACCAAATCCCGTTGCTTTGATCAAGGGACAGGTTTATAATCTTAAAACATCTGCATTTCTTGAAGCCAGTATCACCTATTATGATCTCGAAACAAACCAGGAGATCGGCACGGCACGATCACATCCCACTAACGGGGCCTACCAAATATCCCTTCCCGCGGGTCATAAGTATTTTTATTATGCATAAAAGGAGGGATACTTTCCGGTGAGCGAAAATATCGACCTTATGGATATGGAAGCATATACTGAAATCACAAGAAATTTGTACCTGGCTCTGGTGGAAGTTGGTCAAAGTATCAGATTAAACAAAATTTTCTTCGAATTTGACAAATCGGACCTTCTCGAGGCGTCGATCTATGAACTGGACCGGCTGGTTAAGATGATGAATGAATATCCAAAAATGGTGATACAGATCGCAGATCATACCGATAATTTTGGAAGTGATGCCTATAATCAAAAACTTTCAGGGGATCGCGCCAGAGCCGTGTATATGTATCTGAAAGGTAAAAGTTTAGGCAACAGGATCAGTTCGGTTGGGTATGGAGAATCCAGGCCCGTTGCAACAAATGATACAGATGAGGGCTGGGCGCTGAATCGAAGAGTGGAATTTGAAATTTCTAGTAAATAGAAACTCTTGGCCAACACACTAATCGACAACCTATACGGACAGTTTATTAAGGATTTCAACAATACACTTGAGAACCTTGCAGCCAAATTGAGCAATCTGGCTCTGAACTTTGACGGAAAGCAGGTCATCCTGTGATCTTGTTTAACCAGTGATTCTTGTTTTATCTGTGGACGAAAAGAAATCTTGTCCATTGTTCTGGTTTTTTCGTAACGTAGGAATCAACAAATTTAATCAACTGCACCCACCGGAATTCCCTTTTCACCTGGTAAGAAATCAGGTTTTTCATAGGTTTGAGGTTGGTCACCATTGCTTGCTAAGGCTGCAATTAAGCCTTTTCTTAACCATCGGTTGCTGACATTGGTTGATCGCACAATTATTGTTTGCAAAAATTGCCTGGCTTCTCTAATTTAGCTTGTTCCATTTTTCAGGAAGGAGCTCAACATGAACACCATTTTTAAAATTGTTTCTTCGCTGCTTGTCTGGCTTGCCGAGGCAAGCGGTCTGTCTTACAATGAAGTCAATGTAGTCGTTTATTACTTTATCATTCCGGCGATTTCAGCGAATTCTCGAACAACGTGTTTGCTCGATCAGTAGATTTCCTGAACGCTTTCTCCAAGCTTGGATGGAAAAGAGACTCGGTTGTATACCGGGCGTCCGTGGCGGAAGCCATAATTAATTCAAATTTTCCCGGTTGCTTTTTTCAGGTGATCGTCAAGGGAAAAGGTCCAAACAATTTAATGACCTAACTGCTCGGGTTGCCCGTTGTTTAATGCAATGTGCCTTTGCATTCTGAATGAGGCTCTTTGCACAACTATTTCTGGAGGCAACGAGTGGAAAACCCGTAACTGTGGTAGCTGTTGTTCCGGTATACTCCGTCGCTGTCGTAGTGGAGGCACCGGCTCCAGGCACCCAACGAACCGTTGGCCGAAGAGGACCAGAAGCTGGCGTAGTCACCAAGGTAGGTGAACCCGCCAAAGCCGCCTCGGCCGCCGCTCGGGAGAGCCGTGAAGATACTTTCATTTGTGGCACTTGTATTAGGGCTAAACCAATGGGCAGTTCCAATTTCTTTCATTTTACCCCCTGTGTATGTGCCTAAGTAATCTTTTAAAGTTGTCCACTCCGCATCTGATGGTAAATGCCAGCCCGAAGGACAATCAGTTTTGGCAGCTTCCCAATTGTATAGCACCCCATATGTGGTATAATTGGCAGTGGCCTCAGCCTCACTAACACTGTTACCCTCATAACCATGAACATAATAATAGAGCGCGGAATCTGATCCAGATGAGGATGGACTCATTGAGGGTAGGTAAGCCAAGTTTTCAGCCATCCAAACTTGTTCGCCGATTCGAACCCATTTATAATCATGATTATCCCGGGAATCATTGAAAGTGCCGTTATTGGAATTAACAAAGGGATCTTTGCTGCATCCAACAATCAGAACAGCAAAAGCCATCAAGAAAGGACCAAACTTTTTTTTTAGAGGTGTCCCTGATAAATCCTTTATATAAACTACCCAGATTCTGGGAGCTGTAGCCAAAGGTATTTGTCCCAAAGAAGTGATGAAAATACCAGCAAATGAACATCCATCGTCGGGAAGTTTTCAGATAATACCCTTCTAAACTACTTAATGCTCAGGTCATTTCATTAGGTCAGGAAGAAAACTTATTAGAGTCGCCCCATTTTTGAATAATGTTGCCAGTATTTTTACCGGGGATTTACAAATCATTGCTCTTGTTTGTCCGGAACTGAATTTTACAACCTGAGTCTTGCTGATTTGGTTTCCCTGTACAAAGGGACTCCTGAAACGAAGGATAGCGGCAAGATCAGGATCAACCTTGATAATGATGAACTGAA
>QYQM01000143.1 GCA_007280905.1 Porphyromonadaceae bacterium
GGTGACAACCTCCGTAAAAAAAAGAAAAAGAAAGGGTGTGGGTGTGGCAGGCTCGTCTTCCCTCGGGTATCAGCTAATAAAACTCGAGAAAATCATCTAAAAGATGCTTCATGAATTGCATGGATTATAAGCATTATACAAAGAGTTATATAGTAGACGCATAATTATCCGTCTCTACGGCGCGTCTATCAATTCTAAACCGGCTGATACCAAATCTCTATAAAATTCTTCGACAACCAGTATCAATGATCCATCCGGATGGTACGACAAATGTTTTTCTTTGCCGTCCAGGGCATCCTCCGCGGAACATAGGAATAATGACTGGCCATGCTTGAAGTGATGAATGATCGGGCACCTGAAATCGAAGTAGAGATTGGGCACCGACTCTTTTTTAACGAAATGATGATACTTTTTGGGGAAGAGTTTCACGATTGCCGAGTTGAATCTTTTCTCACTCCTCGCAGTTGCCTTGATGTGCTGCCGGTCTAAGCAGGCACCCAGGAATTCGATTCCGACAGCAATCAGAATAAACTTACCGATGGTGCTTCCCGGTGTTTTCATGATCCCGGCAAAGTCCGTCAGGATAACCTCCCGGATCTGATCTTTGATCCGGATCGATTTTGTGGAATCCATCTGTTGGATTTATTCGTAAATTGAAATACCATTTTTAAGAAAATCAGCCAAGGCAAGCGGCTTATGTAAACGTGCCCATTCCCGTGAGGCTAAATACTGCTCTTTCAGGTTGTTGAAATCGAAAAGCGGATACTCGCCGGGTATAGCCGGAAGATATATCAGCGTTTTTTCTGATAACACCGGGGCTTCCTTCATCAGGGATTCCAACCCGCTAAAGAAAGAACGTTGTGCCAGATCTTCCAATGTAATACCCAGTTTATCAACCAGATCGAGCCGGTTGATGCCCATATTCAGAAGTTCTGATTTTAATCCTTCGTTTGTATCCAGTTTCCGGCTGACAATGATCATACGGTTGACGTTATGGCGGGAGAATTTCTCAAATTCCAGCACTGCCCGGTAAGGAATATAATCGGCAATGGTTCCGCCATCGATAAACCTGCCGGAAGGAAGGGTGCTGTTTTTGCTGATCCTTACGGGTGGAAAAGCGAGGGGAAAGGCCGACGAAGCCATCAGTACCTCCACCAGATCCAATTCAGGATCACTTTCCAAATTGATCTTCAGATTGCATAAACGAAAGGTGTGATCAGCCCAGGATTTAATATTAAGGCTGACGATCGAGAGTGAGGTGGGATAAGGCAAATCCTTGAGCTTAAAGTAGCGCAGAGTATCGTGAAGAACGGTTGTCAGTAGCTTGCGCAAAGGATCCGTATTTACAGGCAGGGGTTGCTCGGTAGAATAAAATACACTCTGGTTATTCATCGAGTACAGCAGGTTCCTATATCTTTTCCAGGTATACTTCCTGGAGAGAATGGCATTCAGTATCACTGCGTTGAGCGCACCGGAGCTCACCCCGGAGATGAAAGTAACGTTTTTCAGTTCGCCCGTGTTATACAGTTGTTCCAGCAAAGCGGCTTCCTGCGAAATTCTTGCTGCAGCGCCCGTAATAACAATAGCAGTTCCTTCAGAACGATCCATGGTTTCTTCAGGCTCCGGAGCTTGCCGGAGAATATAATACAGGCCGATTGTAGCTCCGATCAGACAGGCCAGTACTC
Source organism: Porphyromonadaceae bacterium (assembly GCA_007280905.1). Classification (GTDB taxonomy): domain Bacteria; phylum Bacteroidota; class Bacteroidia; order Bacteroidales; family UBA12481; genus UBA12481. The sequence goes on from QYQM01000143.1 coordinate 1,686, forward strand.
CAATGGATTGCAGAAATCGTCTCATTTAAATTATCTATAAAAATCGTTTCAGTTCACTTTCCACTCAATGATTCCTCCCGGTCCGGCATCGCTCAATTCCAGATCGATCCGGAGTCTTTTCGTTGTGACCGCTACAAAGGTAACTTCATTATATTGATCTTTTTCAATCAGATATGGACTGTAACTATCAACCGGAGCCCATCTTCCGTCTGCTTTCTGATAAGATAATCTCCATGATACCGGCAGGGTATAAGATCCATCCTCCGGCCAATAAACCTTTACCGATGAGAGTTTCCGGGGCTGATCAAATTCATAGGTCACCCATTCCTCGGTGCCTTTATGCGGATGGAGCCTGAATGCATTGTTCCCGCGATCGGCTGAATTAACCGGATCAATCCCGTCATTCAGATAGGGGATTGAATTGTCGTATGCATAAGATGCCGAGCCGGGATTCCCCAATAAACGAACAACCCCGCTTTTGGCGGGGTTGTTCGAAAAATCTCTTAACACGACGTGCTTCCAGATACTAGTAACTCTTCCGGAAGTTATCCCGGCGTGGTGCACCACTATCACGTTTCTTGAAATTGTCCTGTTTTTCGATTGCTTCATTGACAACGATTGTACGTCCTTCGATTTCGGCGCCATTCAGTTGTTCAATAGCTTTTTTCCCTTCCTCTTCGTTTGTCATTTCAATAAATCCAAACCCTTTGCTTCTTCCGGTGTATTTGTCAGAAATAACCGTGGACGAGCTAACTTCGCCATACTCTTCAAAGATTCCTTTTAAGTCGTCTCCGCTAACGCGATAAGGCAGACTTCCTACATAAATTTTCATAATGCAATTTAATTTAAAACCGGGGCAAAGGTAAGGAGTTTTATTTAGGTTTCCTAAAATCTCCTAATAATTTGCAAATTATTTTATTAGCCCTTAATAACGAGTCAGATTTCCGGTTGGAAAGGATTGAATTCGGGGTTAATCCGGCAGAAATTTTTTCCGTAACTCTTCAATCTGAAATTCGTCAATCGGCTTCATCGTTCCAAGCGGAATGCTCTGAATCAGTGATCTGGCACTGAATTCGGCTACTTCGAGCCGGTCGAAAGCATGGAGCAAGCTGTTGCCGGTGACCAGAATACTGTCATTTTGGATGATCAGAACCGGGTGATCGGAACGAAGCGACTGGCTGATCCGTTCCTGGCCGGCAAAGTGGGCTCCGAAGGGTAACAAGGGAACATCCTGCAGCAGAATCCAGCTTTCAGGGATGGTACGGTTGTCGAAACTCTGTCCGGTTACGCCGAAAGCCATCGAATAAGGAGCCTGTGTAAAAATGATCGCCTTTACGGCCGGATTCCGGCGGTAAATTTCCTGATGGATAAGGATCGACCGGCTTGGTAATTTACCGGGTTCACACTCGCCATTCCGGATCTGAACCACATCTGAGGGCTCGATATCCCAGCGTGAGAAATTCCTGGGGGTGATCAGGAAATCTTCACCGCGCCACCGTGTGGAAACCGTTCCATACGTGCTGATCATCAACCCCTGATCACAGGCCCTCCGGACAATCCGGCAAATATCTGTGCGCAGCTCCCTTTCATCAGAAGGATATTCTACCGATTCCATTTCCGGTATGACATCGCCAAACTGGGCCTCAAAAGCCAATATCTGGTCCTCAGTCAGGTAGTTAGGCGTACCGATCATTCTGGAGTTGATCAGGATTCGTGCTACAAATTCAAACGTTTCAAATCGCTCGAAGGCATCCTGCAAATTGGTCCCACCAACAACCGTTCCGTGATTCTCGAGGATCACAGCGTTAAACCCCTTCATGAATTCATCGGCAATCTTGTCACCCAGAGCCTGAGATCCGGGTAATTCATATTTTGCATAACCAATCGGACCGCATACCTTCCGGGCTTGAGGAATCACATTGGTATTGGGGAAATCGCGCACGATGCTGAACGAAACCAATGCAGGCGGATGAGCATGTACAATGGCCTTCAGATCGGGACGGGCTTTATAGATGGCCAGGTGAAAAGGTAATTCCGATGAGGGTTTATGCGGACCTGATACCGAACCATCAGGATGAACACATAATATATCGGATGGCCGCAACGATCCTTTATCAATGGCAGACGGCGTTACCCAAACATCCCCATTCTCGTCGCGGATAGAGATGTTTCCGCCTGAGGTGGTGGTGAGTCGGCGATGGTATATCCTGCTGATTATCTCGGTGATCTGTTCCCTGGGATGCATTAAAATTGGATTCATAATGGTATATTGTTTAATCGTTTAGATGTCAGTTGTCAGTTGTCAGTTGTCGGTTATCGGTTGCAGGTTGTGATGGTTGTGATGGTTGTGGTTGTTGTGGGTTATGAGTTATTTGTTATTGGTTCTCCCATTCTTCTCGTTCTTAACGTCCTTAACGCTCTCACGTCCTCACGTCTTATCCACCAAATGTTCGATCAGGATTTTGATTCCGATTCCGATCAGCACCAGTCCTCCGATGATACCCAGTTTGTTGCCGAAGAAATGCCCGATTTTATTGCCGAGTATCACACCGATGAAGCAGATCACAAAGGTGATGAGTCCGATAAGAAGGATCGGAAACCAAATAGTCATATCGAGAAATGCAAAACTGACACCGACAGCCAGTGCATCAATGCTGGTGGCTAAAGAGAGAATCAGCAGGGTTGGGAAGTGAAGGCAATTTTTGGCTGCCTCCTCTTTTTTCGAACTGGTAAAACTTTTCCAGATCATCCGGCTGCCGACCAGAACCAGCAACGCGAAGGCCACCCAGTGGTCGATTTCCTTAATATAGGTGCTGAAAGTGATACCCGCAGCCCAACCGATCAATGGCATAATGGCCTGGAAAAATCCAAATGAAAAGGCAATCCGGAAAGCATGCCTCGCATGCAGCTTCTTGATCATAATGCCATTGGCCACGGAAACAGCCAGGGCATCCATCGAGAGACTTATTGCGATACCGACTAAAACGAGAAGATCCATTTTTGAATTTTGCAGTGTAAAGGAGCAACGGTTGCTAAGTCAATTGACAGGCCTGATGAGTATCCAGGTTAAAAAAGAAGATCTTGTCAAATGAGGTCTCAATCCCGTTGTGCTCATATTCATGGGTTACTTTTTCCAGGGCATCTTGTTCTGAATAATCGGCAAAGATAATCAGCCAAACTTTATAGGGATGATCCAACCGGTAAAGGCGGATCTTTTCTTCCTTTGCCCGGATCGATTCGTTCACCTGCTTAATGGCTATTTCATGGACGAGATAGCCCTGGACCGGATTGTCAGTATTAAACTGACGTACCTGGGTGAGCTCAATGCCGATAAACCGTTTGGGAGATATCCATAGCTGGAAATCCGGAGATTCGCCCTTGACCAGCTTACCTTTCGGGAATCCTGGGCAGTTCTCCGTGAAATATCGCATCACGATCCACTCTTGTTCGGTTTTCCAGTCCATGGACGAAGATAGCAATTGGTTATCTTCGTCGAGTGAATATTATTTTAATTTATATGAAAAAATTAATCGTTCTTTTCAGTCTTTTCGCAGTTTTTCAGAGTCTTGCCGCCCAAAACGAACCCTTTGTTTCACTGTCTTCCGGATGGAAGTTTGCTACCGGCGAACAAGCGGCATGTGTGAAGCCGGATTTCAATGATTCGGGTTGGAAATCCATGGCGATGGATAAGAACTGGGAACTCCAGGGATTCGATGTGTATGACGGGTACGCCTGGTACCGGATCAAAGTGGTGATCCCTTCATCGTTGAAAAAGAGTGCATTTCTGAAAGATAGCCTCCAGATCGGATTGGGCAAGATCAATAACTTCGATCAGTCATTCCTGAACGGGGATCTGCTGGGAATGAACGGGAAAACAGTTGCTTCCGGAACTCAGCCTGACCAGGGTTTTCTTAAAGCTCCGACTGCTACTTATGATGTTCAGCGCAACTATATATTGCCGGTTAACGATCCGCGGATCCATTGGGACCAGGAGAATATCATTGCCATCCGCGTATTCGATGAGGGCGGCATGGGCGGAATTTATGCCGGTGATCTATCGATCCGGATGAGGAAACTTTCCGATTATTTCCGCATTGATAATCAGGCTGCGGCTGAAAAATCAGGAGACGGTTCCATCCGGAAAAAGGTTGTACTGCGGAATTATTATTCCCAAACACCTATCAGCGGCCGACTATCCATATCGATTATCGATAAATTAACCCGGAAAACAACAGTCATTCTTAAAGAAAATGTGAAAGTTGCTCCGGCATCCGTTAAGGAATTCAGTTATACAATCAAAGAGCCGTCCGGTCCAAATAAGGTGTTGTATCAATTTGTTTATGATCAGGTTAAAGATCAGATCAGTTCAGGTGATGAGTATCCCTATATCCTGACACCAAAAAGCCCGGAGACACCGCGGATCAATGGGGCCGGGGTTTATGGAACGAGCCCGGGCAAACCGTTCCTGTTTATTATTGCGGCTACGGGCAAACGTCCGATGACTTTTGCAACGGAAGGACTGCCCGCCGGACTGAACCTGGATTCAAAAACAGGGATCATTACCGGCCGGGTTAAGGAAGCCGGCGAATTCCGGGTGATGCTGGTGGCTAAAAACAAGCTGGGCGAGGCGCGCAAAGAGTTGCTAATTATTATAGGTGATCAGATAGCCCTGACTCCACCCATGGGCTGGAACAGCTGGAATTGCTGGGGGCTCACGGTGGATCAGGAAAAGGTGGTGGCAAGTGCCCGGGTCTTTAAAGAAAAGGGTCTCGCCGATCATGGCTATACCTTCATCAATATCGATGATGGCTGGCAGAAATATCAGAATGAGGAGCCTAAAAGAGATCCGTGGGGTTACATCCTTCCGAATTCGAAATTTCCGAATATGAAGGCATTGGGCGACAGCATCCATGCGATGGGCCTTAAGTTCGGGATATACAGTTCACCCGGACCGCTTACCTGCGGTAAGTATGCCGCAAGCTATCTGTTTGAAGCCCAGGATGCAGAGAGCTATGGGTCGTGGGGGGTGGATTATCTGAAGTACGACTGGTGTTCGTATGATCAGATCGCGAAAAATCTGGAGAAGCCTGAGCTCATCAAGCCCTATATGGTGATGCGGGATGCCCTGAAAAAGTCGGGCCGCGATATTGTGTACAGCCTGTGCCAGTATGGGATGGGTGATGTCTGGAAATGGGGCGCCGAAGTGGGCGGTAACCTCTGGCGGACCACCGAAGATATAAACGATAGCTGGGAATCCCTTAAACAGTGCGGTTTTACACAGACAGTTCAGGCACCTTACGCAGGCCATGGCCACTGGAACGATCCCGATATGCTGGTAGTTGGTTGGGTAGGCTGGGGTCCGAGTCTTCATCAGAGTAAACTTACACCTGATGAGCAATATACGCATATCAGCCTGTGGAGCTTGTTATCAGCTCCACTGTTGCTGGGGTGTGATCTCACCCGGCTGGATGATTTTACGCTGAACCTGATCACCAACGATGAGGTTCTGGCCGTGAATCAGGATCCGTTAGGCAAACAGGCAGCCAGGGATATTCTCGACGGTAATTTCCAGGTTTGGTCGAAACAGCTCGCTGACGGCAGCCGGGCTGTCGGGATATTCAATCTTGGTGAAGAATCGCAGAACTACGAGCTTGATCTGAATAAGCTTGGTTTGTCAGGTTCACACGTGGTTCGGGATTTATGGAGGCAAAAAGAGATTGGAACATTTAGTGGGAAATTTGCGTCGGTAGTGCCTTCCCATGGTGTGGTTATGATCCGCATCACTGCTAACCCCTCTCCTGCAGTCGCTCCACAAACGGGAGTGGGGAATGGGTCGGTCTCCGGTCCGCCGGTTGCAGAGACGCATGATCATGCGTCTACAGTCTTCCGGTAATTGGGCTAAAGCCCATTTAATGACCTCACATTCAGACCACTAGCTTTAGCTAGTGGCAACTAAAAATAACACCCTGACTCCTTCAATCACTCACGTTCTAACCGTTCTTCACGTTCTTAACGACCTTAACGTCCTTAACGCTCTCCCATCTTCAGTCCGTATGCGAAGTACAGCGGCAAAAATTCCAGTTTCTGCTCCGGGAGTGAGGCGAAATTCGCGCCCGACAGAACATATCCGTTTGGGCAATCGGGGTAGGTGGAAAGGAATAAATGTAAGCTTCTGAGTTTTCCGGAGGGACCGCTTTTAACTTCAATCGGATAGATTTTACGGTTTTTATCGATGAGATAATCGACTTCTGCAAGACTGCTTTTAGCCTCGCGCGACCAGTAATACAGATCCTGTCCGGCTGATAGGAGTTCTTGTCCCACAAATTGCTCGGCCAGGGAACCCCGGTAGAGTGATAAAAGGTTACCTGAAACCTCTTGTACATCAGGTGGCAGTTTATTCAGGTACCTCATTAATCCGATATCTATGACCAGGGTTTTGAATTTTTTTTCAGAGGCAGTGGCCCCAAATGGTAAACCTGAACCCGAAGCCGCAGATATCTTATAAAAAACCCAGGCAGAACATAACAGGTCGTATGATTTTTTGATGGTCGGATTGCTGAAGCCTTCGGCAAGGTGAGCATATTTAGTTTGTTGTCCGACTTTTGTCGCCACCGCAGTAAGAACATTATTGAGACACCGTTTATCGGAATAAGGTGCATATTTTGAGAAATCCTGCCTGAATGCATGTATCAGATCGGACTGGATTTCAAAGGCCGCCGTAATACTGCCAGAGTCAATATAGGTTTTCACGCACTCAGGCATACCCCCGATAAAAAGGTATTTTCTGAGCTCTTCCATTAAGCGGGTATGGATCGCTTCAGATTGCTGCTTCATAGGGTTTAAGATGATTTCAGCAAGCATCGGTTGATTCGTTGCCCACAGAAATTCGGCAAAGTTCATCGGGTACATATTCATCATCTGCACCCTTCCAACCGGGAAACTGATATCTTTCAGTGCAAACTCAAGCAAAGAACCAGCAGCAATGATATGTAACGCGGGAACCTGTTCGTAAAAATACCTTAATGCCATGAGTGCTTGCGGGCATTCCTGGATTTCATCAAGAAACAGCAGATCGTTACCTGGAACAATTCGTGTGTTTAAAAGAATCTCCAACTCCTCCAGAATTCGCTTTGCATCAAGGTTGGGTTCAAAAACCCGGTGCCAGTCGGGGTGCTTTTCCAGATCAACTACATGCACCTGACCCGAAAAACAAGATTTACCAAAATCGACTATCGACCATGATTTGCCCACCTGCCTGGCCCCCCGGATGATCAAAGGCTTCCGGTTTATCTGGTTTTGCCAGGATATCAGATTATTGGTGATTAGCCTTTTCATGTTCAGCCTATAAAAATATAGGGCAAATATAGTGAAATACATTTAAAAATACAAGGGTAAATGTATTTCATCCACTCCCGAACGTCCTTAACGTCCTCACCACCTCGTTTTTATATGTTTCAGAAACAGGCAGGCGGATTGGAACGGATGTAGAAAGCTCGACTACCATTCCGGATTTTGTTTTTTTGGCAAGCTTGATCCTGTTTAAGTTGACCATATAGGAACGGTGACAGCGGATGATGGGATATCCGGAAAGCTGCTCTTCCATCCGCTTCATGCTGTTGCGAAGAAGCATCCGGTCCGGCTGAGTGTGATCGAGATAGTGAATCGTGACGTAGTTTTCGCTGGCTTCGAGATAAAGCAGGTCATCAAGCTGTATGGTCAGCTTCGTTTCACCGTTTTCATCGTTGAAATTAATAAACCGGGGGGGCTCAGGTTCAGGTTTCTTCTCCACCATCAGTTTCTCGAAATTCTGCTTATTATCGAGCCAGGCAAAATAAAGCAGGCTGATGAGGTAAGGAATAAGGAGAATCAGGGTAGCATTTAGTATAGCTGTGTAATAGACTTCAAACCAGAACCGGTGATCCTTCAGAAATACCTTCTGGATCATCATGTAAAAGCCGGTCATGGCAAGAACCTCCAATGCAATCATCAGGGCATACCCGGCAATGGTAACCGGCCAGCGTTTCCGCAACTGTGTCATAATCACGCGGCTGATGATCACAACCAACATACCCAGTACAACTACAAATCCAACGTAGAAAGCAAATTGTCCGGTATTGATCTCAAACCAGTTCTGCGAACCAAAAGGATGGTATATCAGGATAAAGGAATAGGCAAAAAGGGCGGTGAAGATGATCTGAATCACCGTATTACGGGGTTTAATAAAGAAATCAGGTATGAGCCGGTTCAAATTCATCCGACAATATTAAGCAAAGTTGCGCAGGGTTGCGTTAAAATCAATTTTCGGATTTCGCCCCTGTATTTCGGGTTTCATCCCAAAATGTGAGGTTTTATCACCCTTAGGACCGGTTGGACACCCCCCTA
>QYQM01000079.1 GCA_007280905.1 Porphyromonadaceae bacterium
CAATTCCAGTTCCCTGATCAGGGAATGGAAAATATCCAGGTTTTTCGACCATTCGAATTCCTTGTCATAGGCACTGATAAACAGAATCGGTGAAACCAGCAATAAACCGGTTAAAAACAAGCTCCTAACTATCTTTTTCATACTATTCTTTTCTAAGGTACCGGATCGTATCCATGCCCACCCCACGGGTGGCAACGCAGTAATCTTTTAATTCCCAAATAACTGCCCTTAAAGGGTCCATGCTTATTAACTGCTTCAATATAAAATTGCGAGCAGGTTGGTATATAACGGCAGGAAGGACGTAAATAGGGTGAAATTGCCTGCTGATAAAATCGGATCATGACTATCATCAACCAACCAATAGCTCTCTTAATCCAAATCCAGATTGGTTTCATTGCACATTTTCGATGGTGACGACTTCTTGTAAACGAAGCATGATCTGTTGCATCCTTATATCAATTTCACTGAAAGGAAGGACTTCATTGGCCCCGTAAACCATGAGAATATAAAGCGATTTGCCTTCTTTAGCCAGGCAAGCGTGCAGTTCCGATTTGTGGAGCCTCCATGATTCACGAAATCTTCTCTTGATCAGGTTCCTGGTTACGGCATGTTTAAATTGCTTTTTTCTCACCGAAATCGCAACCTGTACAGGTACCGAATCCTGATCCTGCTCTTTCAGAAGATAGATCACGCGGAACGGATAAATAAAAAAACTCTTCCCCTGTGCCAATAATGCATCGAACCTTCGTTTCAAACAAAGGTGTTCCTTCTTTGGAAAAGAGAGGTCCATGAATTATTTTCCCGATTTCTTGCACAAATCGCTGAGGAACTTATCCAAAGCCATTGTCATCGAAGGAAATTCAGGTGACGGCACTTTAAGGTCAATCCGGAGACCGGCTTTCTCGGCTGCTTTTGCCGTGTTCGGGCCAAAAGTTCCGATACACGTTTCACTCTGAACAAATGCCGGAAAATTGGTGAATAAAGAATCGATACCCGCAGGACTATAAAAAACAAGCATATCAAAATCCTTTAGATTCAGATGCGACACCTCCGAACTCAGGGTCTTGTAGAAAAACGCCTTGACAAAATTCAGATTATGCTGTGTCAGCAATGCCGGTATTTCATCGTTATGAACCGTCGAGGTCGGTACCAGGTACTTTTCCTCCTTGTGCTTAACCAGGATGTCCACGAGATCTTCCATTGTTTTTTGCCCGTAAAAAATCTTCCGCTTACGGTAAACAATATACTTCTGCAGATATACCGCAATAGATTCCGAGGTACAAAAATATTTCATTGTATCGGGAACCTGTATCCGCAGTTCTTCACTAATCCTGAAAAAATGATCAATAGCTGTCCTGCTGTTAAAAATCACAGCCGAATAATCCAAAATATTGATCCTGCTGGCCCTGAAATCTTTCGAAGATATTCCTTCTATACGGATAAACTGGAAAAAATCCAGTACTACCTTGTACTTGTCAGCCACCTCGAAATAGGGTGATTTTTCAGTGGTAGGTTGCGGTTGGGAGATAAGTATTCTCTTAATCTTCAAGTTTTTATGACTTTAGTTGATATAGAAAAAATCGTTCTCACCATCCTTCCGTCATGGACTGTACTACCCACCACAATGGAAGAATTTCAAGGGTACAAAGGTATAAAAACATATAAAATATTGATATACGGTAAGATTTCAATAATTCCAATTCCCTGAGAATGGTGTAAAGAACCCATAGAATAAGGATGAACCAAAGAATTATCAGAACCAAAATTTTCACGATTCCGATGCTAAAAGGGAGAATCATAGAGGGGATCAGGATAAAAGTACCCAGGTTTTCAAACTGCAGCAGCCAAACCTGATTAAAGCGGAGGGCTATTTCATTTTGTTCAAATGAATATCCAAACAGATACACCACCAGGATTCTTCCTCCGCAAAAAATAAACACAGCCGTTAATACCCGCAAATAGTGCAGGCTGGGATTAACAAAGACCAACTCTGGTTTAAAATAGCCTATCTGTTGATAAACTATCATGGCGATGCAAAACAGGGGAACAAGGTTTAACAGAAATCCTCCCCTGTTAAAAAGCACATTCTTTTCCTCAATCAACTTAGCCGCTTCGTACCGGTTAAAAAAGGCATGAGTTATCCGGGTATGGTATCGGGGAAAAAGTATCCTGCTGATGATATATAAGATAGAAACAAGGCAAACTACGGCCATCACCCAATCGGTTTCAGGAACAGTTCGAATTAGCGGTTTCAGAAAGGAATCATTCATACCCTGCAAAAGTAAGTCTTTTTATACTTTTACCGTTAAAAGCGGAGATGGCCCATTCGCCCAACGAAAGAAACTTTTATAGAAGTCCGGTTGGCTGGATTGAGATAACTGCCCAACCTAAAGGAATAGTTACGCTCCTTTATAAAGAACCGGAAAGTGAAATCCAACCGCCAGAAGGCCTTTTAGCAGATTGCATAACACAGCTCGATTTGTATTTCAGCGGCAACCTGAAAGCCTTCAACCTTCCACTGGCACCGTACGGGTCACCATTTCAGTTGCAGGTTTGGAATGAATTGGTGAAAATTCCTTATGGCCAGGTAATTACCTATCGGGATCTGGCCAACCGACTCCATGGGCCCACTTATACCCGGATCGTCGGCCAGGCCAATGCTAAGAACCCGGTGTCCATCCTGATCCCCTGTCACCGGGTGCTTGGTATGAACGGAGCCCTGACCGGTTATGCCGGAGGCCTCTGGCGGAAAAAGTTTCTGCTGGAACTCGAGCAAAAAGGCAGCCGATCTGATTTTAATCCGACACTTTTTGATAATAATCAGTGATAATCTTTGCTTTAGTTGGCCCAACCACCTCTGAAAGCTTGTCAAAACCAGCAGTCTTTAACTCAGCTATTGAATCGAAATGCGACAGGAGTTTTGTCCGGGTTTGCTCGCCAATACCTCCTATCTGATCCAATTCGGATACCGCCATTGTTTTTTCCCTTCTCCGTCGATGGTGGCCTATTCCAAACCGATGAGCCTCATTCCTCATTTGCTGAATTAATCGAAGACTTTCCGATTTCTTATCCAGGTATAATGGAACCGAATCCCCGGGAAAGTAAATTTCCTCGAGCCGTTTGGCGATGCCAACCAAAGCAATCTTATGTCTAAGCCCCAATCTTTCAATACTGTTCATGGCCGAGTGCAATTGGCCCTTGCCCCCGTCGACTATGATCAGCTGAGGCAGGTCGAGTCCTTCGTCAAGCATCCTTTTGTACCTTCGGTAAACCACCTCTTCCATGGAGGCAAAATCATCAGGCCCGGTTACGGTTTTTATGTTGAAATGCCGGTAGTCATTTTTACAGGGAAGTGCATTCCGGAAAACGATACACGCTGCTACAGGATTAGTTCCCTGGATATTAGAGTTATCGAAGCATTCGATATGCACCGGAAGATTACTAAGCCTGAGATCATTCTGCAGGGTTTCGAGTTTTCTGGCAACTCCTGAAATGCTGATATGCTTGACCTGCTGTTTCTGCCGGTCCATCTTAAAATACCTGGCATTCCGGGTGGAAAGGTCGAGTAAGGCCCGCTTGTCTCCCTTTTGGGGTACGGTGATGGACAGGTTTTCGAGGGGATATTCCAGGTTAAACGGAACAAGAATCTCCGGAGCATCACTCTGGATACGCTGCCGCATCTCGATGATCGCAAACAGAAGCAGCTCATCGTCTGTTTCATCCAGCCGTTTCTTCAACTCCATCGAATGGGTCTGCACTAATGCTCCATCCACCACTTTCATGAAATTCACATACCCTGCCCGTTCGTCCGAAACAATGGAAAAAACATCGACATGCCGGATTTTTGTGTTGGCAATGGTTGATTTACTCTGGAATTGTTCCAAAAGGCTGATTCTCTCCTTCAATTGTTCTGCCCGTTCAAACTCATAATTTTCCGCTTGGCGGTGCATATCTTCGGTCAGCATCCGAATAACTCCCAGGGTATGGCCTTTCAGTATTTTACCGATCTGATCAATCTGGCTCAGATAATCCGGCTCTTCCTGTAAACCGATACACGGCCCTAAACAGTTTCCGATATGATATTCGAGGCAGACTTTGAATTTGCCCGATTTGATATTTTCATCCGTAAGGTTAAGATTACAGGTTCTGATCTTATAGGTACTCCTGATCAGGTCGATCAAATTTTTCCAAATTTTTCCGGAAGTGTAAGGACCAAAATACTTCGATCCGTCCCTGGTAACTTTCCGTGTGGTAAAAACCCTGGGAAAGTGTTCATTCGAGATGCAGATCCATGGAAAGGTTTTATCGTCCTTCAGTAGAACGTTGTATCTGGGTAAATGTCGCTTAATCAGGTTATTTTCAAGGAGTAACGCATCACTTTCCGTATCAACAACCAAATGATTAATGCTGCTGATTTTACGGATAAGCACTGCAAGTTTAGCGTTATCCGGAGCTTTCTGAAAATACGAAGAGACCCTCTTCTTCAGGTTCTTCGCTTTTCCGATGTAAATGATCTGATCCTCATCATTGATAAACTGATAGATACCTGGCTTTTCGGGAAGCGACCGGACACTGTCGAGCAGGGATTCCGGAGGATTGAATGATTCGTAACGGGTAGCCACTTTAATCAGCTTTCAGGTCTGTGAATTCAAAAGTATCACAATTAAATAATCCTTTGTCGCCGATTTTGAGGTGCGGGATCACCAGCAGGGCCATAAAGGAGAGCGTCATAAACGGAGCTTTCAAAGTAGAACCCAATCCTTTGACAAAACCGGTTAGCTCCGCATATCGGGAACCCACCTCACCAGCCTCATCCGGACTCATCAGGCCAGCTATCGGAAGCGGAAGAATTTTGGAAATTCCCGATTCGGTTGCAGCTATGCCGCCTTTATGAAAAATGATCTGGTTAATGGCTTCCGCTATCTCCGCATCTGAAGTTCCCACAGCAATAATATTGTGACTGTCATGGGCAATGCTGGATGCCATGGCGCCCTTTTTAATTCCAAAACCGGATATCCAGCCAATTGATGGTTTTGCCGGCTTGTAGCGGTTCATGACCACGATTTTTAGAATATCATGCTCAAGGTCAGCCTCTACAACTCCATCATTTGCAACCAGATGTGCGGTTTCTGATCCTGTGATTAACTCACCATCCCAGGCATGGATAATCCGATATTGTCCGCTTTTTCCCTTGATCTTCAGGTCAGCAGGATTTATCGGCAGGGCATGAAAAGCATTCAGCAAGTCGATCCGTGGCAGGTCTATCTCCACTCTTCCATCCTGGAAAAGTGGCTCTCCGTTAATATAGGTTGCAATTACCTGAAATGGATCTACCCCGTCGGCAATGATAAAATCTGCCTTTTCACCAGGTTTAAGCATTCCTGTCTGCAGCTGGTAATGATTAACCGGGTTGATGCTGGCTGCCCGGTAAAGATTAAAAAAGTTGACTCCTGCAGCCACACCCCTGCGGATCAGCCGATCGATGTGGCCATCCATCAGGTCATCGGGATGATAATCATCGGTGCATAACATAACCATTCCCGGATATTTATCGATCAGTTGATACAGTTGATCGAAATTTCTTGCGGAACTACCCTCCCTGATCAGTACCTTCATTCCATTAGAAATCTTTTCTTCAGCCTCGGACAGGAAAGAACACTCATGATCGGTATGAATTCCCGCCTTAATATAAGTATCCAAAGGTGCACCGGATAAACCGGGAGCGTGGCCATCAACCGGCTTGTTGAACCTTTTAGCCAGATTGATTTTCTCCATTGCATCGGTGTCGCCTGCCAATACTCCCGGGTAATTCATCATTTCGCCCAGGGCAACCACCTTGTTTTCCGCAAACAGTTGCGTGAGATTTTCAGCTTTAAGAATAGCTCCGGCCGACTCCAACAAGGTAGCGGGAACGCAGGACGGAGCAGTAAAATTAATTTTTATACAAGCCTTTTCAGCATCTTTTATCATCAATCCGATCCCGTCTAAACCCAGCACATTGGCAATCTCATGTGGATCCGAAACGGTTGCCACGGTACCAAACCGGATTGCCTGTTTTGCAAACCGTGATGGCATAAGCATAGAGCTTTCAATGTGAACATGCGAATCAACCAACCCGGGTAAAATCAGAGGCCGGGCTAACTCACGCTTTTCCCAGGTTAACCGTTTGTCGCCGGTTTCACGAATCTCCCTTACTCTGCCCTCCTCAATGGTTAATCGCCCGAAATAGAAATTTTGCTGATTAAAGTCAGCAAACCAACCGTATAATTGAAAAGACCTCATAATGTAACATACTGATTTAATGTACTATTAAAACTTATTATACAAATTTAAGCTTGATGTTCCACGTGGAACATTTTATCTACCCAGTAAAACTAATAGAACACTTATATCAGCAGGACTTATTCCTGGAATCCTGCTGGCTTGAGCAATTGTCCCGGGTCTGATTTTTGAAAGTTTTTGTCGAGCTTCCATAGTTAAACCCATTATCTCATCGTATTTTAACCATTCAGGTAATTTTAAATACTCCAGCCGCTTTATTTTTTCCGCAATTGTTTTTTCACGGTCGATGTAACCGCTGTACTTAATCAGAATTTCAGCTCCTTCTATGATCTCCGCCTGCCATTCCGTGAATTCCTCAACAATAGTTTTCAAGTCGGTCAGTTTGCTAACCAGTGCAGAAATGGTCACCTGAGGCCGTGCAACCAATTCCCTCATCTTAACTTTTTGCCTGATCTGAGCAGAGCCAAGCTCCTCCAGTTTGTCATTGATTTCATCCGGACTCACTGACTTTGATTCCAGGAAATCTATAAGCCGATTGGTCCCTGATCGCTTCTTTTCATAGGCTCTCAACCTTTCGTCCTTCGCCAAACCAATCTGGTGACTAATGAACGTGAGCCGTTCGTCAGCATTATCCTGCCGGAGCAAAATCCGGTATTCAGCACGGGAAGTGAACATTCTATAGGGTTCATCAACTCCTTTGGTAACCAGGTCATCAATCAACACACCTATGTAGGCCTGATCCCTGTTCAGGATGAATTCCGGTTTTTCCATTCCCCTTAAATGAGCATTGATTCCGGCAATTATCCCTTGCGCACCTGCTTCTTCATACCCTGTGGTTCCATTGATCTGTCCGGCAAAATACAACCCCTCAACCAGCTTCGTTTCCAATGTAGCCTTAAGCTGTGTAGGATCAAAAAAATCATATTCAATGGCGTATCCCGGCCTGAACATCTCAACTTTTTCAAACCCTTTAATTTTCCTTAATGCCTCGAGTTGAACCTCCCAGGACAAAGAAGAAGAAAATCCGTTCAGATAATACTCTATGGCCTCCCTGCCTTCAGGCTCAACAAATAACTGATGCTTCTCCTTTTCTGAGAAGGTAACCAGTTTCGATTCAATGCTTGGACAATATCTGGGACCAATCCCGGTAATGGTTCCATCAAACATCGGTGAATCTTCAAACCCTGTTTCCAGAATCTTATGAACTTCCGGCGATGTCCAGGCAATAAAACAGGACATGGAATTGATTGCTTTTCTTGAAGGATTGAGATAACTGAATGGCACAACCCAATCATCTCCAGGTTGTTCTCCCAATTTTGTAAAGTCTATCGACCTTCCATCTAATCTGGGTGGAGTACCTGTTTTCATTCTTCCGGTTCTAAACCCCAACTCCGTCATCTTCTCTGATAACCCGTAAACGCCGGGTTCCGAAGCTCTCCCGCCCCTCTGTTGATTTTTGCCAATGTGCATCATTCCATTTAAAAAAGTACCATTTGTTAAAATGACACTTTTTGTTTTGAAAATCACCCCCAGGTTTGTTTCTACTCCGGTGATCTTTCCCTCCCTGATGATAACTTCCTTAACAGTATCCTGCCAGAAATTCAAAGTGGGTATCACTTCCATCCGCCTACGCCATTCCTGACTGAACATTACCCGGTCGCATTGAGCTCTGGGGCTCCACATGGCAGGACCCTTACTTTTATTCAGCATTCTGAACTGAATCATTGATGCGTCGGTAACCAAACCGCATTGTCCTCCCAATGCATCGATCTCCCGGACAATCTGTCCTTTTGCAATGCCTCCTATAGCGGGGTTGCACGACATGAACGCCATCTTGTTCATGTCCATCGTAATCAACAGGGTTTTTGAACCCATGTTTGCTGAAGCTGAGGCAGCTTCACAACCGGCATGCCCTGCCCCAACCACAATCACATCATATTCCTTCAGCATATCTCTATTTCCTTTGCTTATTTACCTTCTTCCTTAGCCATAGCCAGATAGAAATCTTCCCTGCTGCTCATAATAGCCTTTAATTCCTTTGTAGAGTCTTTATAACCAATCAAATGCAACAGTCCGTGAACCATAATTCTTTTCAACTCTTCTATATAGACGACCCCCATATTTACGGCATTTTCCTTCACCCGGTCAACACTGACCATGATATCTCCACTGATCACCTCATTTTCCGTATAATCGAAGGATATAACATCCGTGTAATAATCTCTCTTCAAAAACTTAATATTAATGTCAACCAAAAATTCATCACTGCAAAAAATATAACTAATAACCCCTGGTTTCTTTCCTTCAAGCCTCACTATATCGTGCAGCCATTTCTTTGTAACCGTCCGGTTAAAGCCAGTTGCTTTCCGATCTTCTTCCAGATAATGTATCGACATATTTATTTTTTTGTTGATTTAATATATTTCAGGTATTTATCCTGGTAAAATCTTTTCAATTTCAATTCATTATATTTTAACATTTGTTCTAAGGCTTTGTTCTGGTCCGCTCCCTTTTGGAGCTCCTGCCGGTTGGGTTCAAAGCTTCCCCTGAATTCTTTCGACTCTCTCCTGTTTTCATTCTCTCTCTCCTTTTCAGCGTTTTCGGCTTCCAGCAATTTCGTTTTAATCAAATTATCCTTTTCAAAAGTTTGGTCACCCAAACGATTATAGATAATATCCTTTTCAACTTCCTTCATCATGTTCAGTGCTTCGTTGGCCTTTTCTTTTGTTTCCATACCCAATCCGCCTTCCTGAAGTATTTTTTCCAGAGCCTTTCGCATCATTTCACGTTCAGCAAGCATTCTGGCCATCTCACCCCTTTCTTTCTTTCCCGTTTTCCCAGATTTCATTTTCTGAATGGCACTTTTCAATTGTTCTTTCAAAGATTGCTGCATTGATTTCGTTTCTCCCAGCGCTTCAGATCCTTTTTGCTCACCTTCTGATGCCTTTTTTCGATCGGTAAATCCCCTGTTCGCTTTTCCAGATCCCTTTGCGTTCTGCATACTACTAATTAACTCATCCAATTTTATAGCGATGCTATTAATTTCAGACATAATCCTGTTTTGCTCAACCCTGACCACATTAGGACGATTTCCAGAATAACTTTCAAAAAGATTTTTAAGCGAAGTTTCCACGTGGAACAATTCTGCACCAATTATTTTGGCAATAATCGGTTGTTTGTAGCCAATACTTTTCAAACTGTCTCTTATGCTTAAAAATTTGGTTTCGAGCTCTTTTTGTTCCTTAATAACAGCCGTAAAAGTTGGGTTTACATTATTTATTTTTATAATTCGTATGTTGAGTTCTTCTTGCTTTTTACTGAAATCATTCAGTGAATTCCTGATTTGCCTCAAATCCTCTAAATCAACAAATTGACCTTCTTCACTGATCACACCCAGCATATCGCCCATCTTTTTTGCGAGCTTTTTTAATCCCTTCGCAGCTTTTGCTTTCCTTTGAGAAGATGAATTACCCGTATCCTTATTATCTAGTTCCTCAGCAGCATTCCTGACTTCTTCCCTCTCTTGTTCCATTTTCTCCAATCCCATAGGTTTTTTAAATTGTTTATCCTGTTGCAGATTCTTCTCATATTTCTCATCCCACTTCTTAAATTCCTCCTTTAGATTATTCCTTGAGCCTTCATCCTGAGCCTTCTCTTTCTGCAAACTATCAGCCCATTGATTTAACTGTTCAACCTGCTTCAGCAGGTCCTTCTCCATGTTATACTTCTTCAACAATTCAAGGCTCATCTCCATCTGCTCCTTCAACTTCTCCAAATTCATTTCCATTTTATCAGTCAGCTCATCAGCCTTCCTTGAATTGAATTCCTTTGCCAATTCCTCGAATTGCTTTAACAAATCCTTCATCTCATCATCTAACAGGCTTTCCATCAAATCCTGTATCTGCTTAGCTTTTTCGGTTAATTCCTTGTCTTGATTTAATATATTTTCATTTTCGGTAAACTCCAGATCAGTTTTTGAAATATTATTTATAAAATCTACAATCTTCTTTTTCAATTCGTTTAATTCCTTCATTTTCTCCTGAATTTCCCACGGCTTCATATCGCCCAATATCTGCTCCATTTTAAACTGATTGATTTTTTTCTCCATTTTGTCGATAGCATTCATTCCATCTGTTATATTTGATTTAATGCTATCAACAAGCTTAGAATTCAGAGTTTCAATCTCCTCCTTTGAAATTGTCTTTAGGGATATTTTCCGGCTCTCGGTATATTTGGGACCGGTCACCTGATCATTATCCCATATTCTGAAATAATAAACAGTATTGTTACTATCAGGAACCAGCGTATAATAAAAATTTTCATAAATATTTGATTCCTTAATTTTAATCTCTTTTACCGATTGTATACCAGACTTACTTTCAATGACTTCCAGCTTGCTAAATCCATAATCATCCTGAATTATTCCTTGAACATATACATCATCAGATATAGTGCTATCATAACTTTCAGAAATATTAATTGTTGGAAATAAATCTTTAACGATTGAAATTTTATAAAAATAATTATTAACTAATCCATTATTATTTCCACAAAGTATTTCATAATCCGTGTTTTTTGAAATCCTTTTCTCATAATTCCAGACATTTCCCTTTCCCTTTAAAGCAATGGAATCTATTTCATCAATTAGCAACAGCTCATCTGTATTGACGGTTCTTATTGACCAATTAATTCTTGACCCTGCAGGTACTTCAGCGTTACCATCACCTTCGATAATACTGCTTTCCAAACCGGTATAAGCAGGTGGTATAATTTTCAGCTGGATGCCTCCGATTTCAGGCTTTTTAAGCGTTTTAAGGACATATTCCCCTGATACTATCCCATTGCCACGTATCCTGAACGAAACAGTTGAATTCACTGCTTTAAACAGAAATTCAAACCCTTCCTTAACGATCTCCGCTTTCTCATCAGCCGAACCCATACGTATGCTGACATTTTCCACCGGAATTTCCGATAAAACCTGAAATCTCAGCAGAAAATCCTTTCCTGATTCAACCTCCAGCGAATCATTAAGTATTACAAATTTTATCAGGTTTAAACCTGCAATCTCTTCATTACCCGGCCACATCGCTCCAATACCTTTCTTAACAAATTCGGGCCATAACAGAACAGTTCCTGAGCAGAGCGCGACCAGCAAAACCAATCTTATCATGAATATCCCCAATTTCTTAAGAGATATTGCATCATCGAAATTAATATCCTGAATGTTGGCCGTTTTCTGAGCAATGGCAAAATCATACAATTTATTGTCCTGACCCGTTTTCTCCCTGGTCAGCTCAATAATATTAATGATCCTGTCCTCAATTGATTGATGTTTTTGCTGGATAATACTGCTTGCTTCTTTAAAATTGAGGCCTTTAATAAATCCAAATCTTTGTGCTAAAGGTTTGATTATAAATATAACCAGTACAATAGCTAAAACGGCACTGCCGCCAAATTCAATAATATTCTGTATCCTTTTGCCAACCGGAACCGTATTCCCAAAAATGACCAGGCAGAATAAAATAATTAATCCAACAGAAACAGAAATTATTAATCCCTGAAATATTTTAACTCGATAATATTTATTAATGAAATGGCGCAACCTGCCTTCAACAATCTCCTCCTTTGTAAAACCTATTCTATTATTCATTTTGAAAGCCATTTTTCCGGGTCCTGATTATCCTGTCCCTTCCAGATCTGAAAATTAAATTCAGGATTACCCTCTTTACCATTGTGTGTTGCACGGCCAATTTCCTGCTTAATTTTTACATTATCACCAACTTTAACCTTCAAGTCAGAAATATTCACATAAACTGAAAAGTATTCGCCATGCTTTATTAATACCGCCAGGTTACCACCGGCCAACGACATTATTGATGAAACCTTCCCTCCAAAAACCGCCTGAACTATAGCTTCATCTTCCGTTATTATACTGATCCCCAGATTATCAATTTCAACGTTTCTTAATCCGGGTGCATTTTGACGGCCATGGCCCATTGATATTACTCCCCGGGCAACAGGCCAGGGCAATCTTCCAATATTCTGGCTAAATTCATTAGAAATAATTTTCTCTTCCGGTGTCATTCTCATACCAGAACTGCTCATCTCAGAACCTGTGGCTGCCGCAATAAGTTTGGCAATTTCCTTCTCTAGTTTTTTGAATGTAGCTTTCTGCGCCTCTAAATCCTTCTTGACCTGCCTTTCCTGCTTTTGCAAATCTTTCACATAGCCTTCCTGATCCTTCTGGTCATTACTCAATTTTGCCATCTCCCGCTTTTCGACTAATAATAAGTCTCTTCGCTGATTCTTATCTTCTTCCTGCTTCACATTTATCCTTCGCAATTCCTCTGTTTTAACTTCAATTTTCTCTGCCTGGCTTTTGCGGAACCTTGCATATTGCTGCATATATTTTAAACGTTTAAAGGCCTGGTTAAAATCGGAAGCTGCGAAAATATATTGTGAACGGTGATAAGCATTCCTGTTTAAATAGGTTTTGAGTATTACATTCCCGTAATCCTTTTTTAACACAGTGATTTCACTCTCCAGGGTATCAATGGCAGCCTCATTATTTCTTATTGTCTTATCCAGCAAAGAAATTTCATTATTAATTCCGCTGATGACCTTATGCCGCACGATTATTTTCCTGTTAGTCAGCTTAAGATTCTGAAGTTCATTCTGCCGGTTAGTCTGAGTCTGCTTTAACAATTCTTCGGTCCGGGAAATATCCAACAGGCTTTTATCACGTTGTGAACGCAACTGATTAATATCCTGGCAATAGCAATTTACAAAAAAAATTACTTCAATTAAAACGCTGATGAAAATTTTTTTTATCATCAAAATTTATCGAAATTAATTTCAATAAAATCCTTTATTTCCTTTTTCACGATATTAACATCCATTGCAAAATTACGTTCCGAATCAATTCCTTTCAATTCTATTTTCTTAATGAGGTTATCTTTGTTGTACGTGTATTTAATATCAGCAATCCATTGTCCGTTTATATCCCGGATTTTTGCATCCTGAATAATAAATGTTTCCTTGTTTATCAAAAAATCATTTAAATATTTTATTCCTTTTTCTTCCGTTTGCAAATGGGTATTAGATACCAGTCGCAGATCATCCTTATCGCTTTTAACAACAAGATTTTCAATTAAATTGTTAAGTTGACCACCTGAAGAAGTAAATAAGGATTGAAGCAAAATGCCCTGCATGGCAAAAAAATCGACAGGATAACCCAATTTTCCACCAGCCAGTTTCCAATCGCCCTTTTCTTTAATACTGAGCATCTTTGAAACAAGCCAGATGCTATCCCGGTTGGCATATATACGTAAAAGTTCAATTCCTATCGTCGACCGCAACAAGATAAATACCTGACTGTCCTTTTCTATCTTAACCGTACCCATAAAGCCAATTTTTGAGTCATTCTCTTCACCTCTGCCAGTTAACCTGATTTCTATAAACTTCCAATCGGGTTGGGTATTCATTACTTTCCTGACAAGGTTTTCATCTTCTGTCATGGTTTTCATTCCACTTACCGTTTTCTTTGCCAGGTGACATCCATTTAATGTAAAAAAGATTAATATAACCAGGCAAAAAAATCCGGTATATTTAAATGGTTTCATCGCGTTCATTGCAGCCCATTTTTAATTTTGCTATCTATCTTGTCAGAAACACCTTTTTTCTCCTTTGCCTTTATCCATGTTTGTTTTGCTTCTTCCGATTTCCCGTTTCTGAATAGAATATCACCATAGTGCTCCATCACTTCTCCACTTGGATCCTTTGATAATTGGATGGCTTTAACCATGGGTTCCATGGCTTTAGGATATTCTTTTCTTTGATACAATACCCAGGCAAAGGTATCCAGGTAGGTAGCATTCTCCGGTTCTTTTTTCACACATTTACTGATCATGTCCAAAGCTTTATCCAATTCCCGTTCCTCCAGTGCAAGATAATAACTATAATTATTAAGTGCTTGTGCATTATCAGGTTCCAGAGCAAGCATCTGATTAAAATTCCGGAAAGCTTCATCAGAATTCCCATTCTGGTACAAAGCCTCTGCAAGCGACAAATAGAATTGTTTGATTAATTCCCCGTTTTGTCCGGGTACACTCAATCCTTTATTCAAAACTGAAATAGCCTGTGGATAATCCTTTTGCTCAATAGCAGCCATACCCTTAAAAAGGTAAAAAAGTCCTTGCCCCGGGAAATATATTAAGGCACTGTCACTTACACTAAGAATCTCCTGGAATTGCTGTTTCTGGTTGAGAATGAACAACAGGTTCTGCCAGACTACGAAATTACCCTGATCGGTTTTGATTAATTCCCGGTAAATCGGTTCCGCCTCGGCCAGTCGCTCCTCGGAGTACAGGTAATTTGCATATAATTCATCTACAGAGGGATTGCCCTTATCTACCTGATAAAGAACTTCAATCAACTTTACAACCTGCTCATCCAGCTTATTTTGCTGCTCCTGAGCTGATATATAAGATTTTACAATATCGATTTTTATTGACGGATTAACATCGGGCGATCGAAATCCCTGTAGAAATTCAGACAGGGCTTCTTCTTTCTTTCCGGATTGAAAATAGAACTGGCCCAGTGAAAAACTGACTGCCGGGTTATCCGGATTCTGAGTTTTAAGGATTTTGTATTGACCGGCAGCCTCCACCTTTAATCCTTTTGTAGCGTAGGCTTCTGCCAAAATACCCCGTATTTCATAGTCATCCGGATACTGTTTAAGCCAGTCGAGCAGCACTTTTGCTCCTTTGTCGAATTGGTTAAGTGAGAAATACACATCCTTCTTCCTTACCGTTCCCCACCTGGCTATTTCACCTTCTTTAGGCAATTTGTTTAACCGATTCAGCGCCTCCTTTTCTTGCTTTGCCTGAATCAGCATCTCAATTTCACCAGTCAGAAAATCCTCCGATACGGGCTCAATCTTTTGCAGTTCCCGATAAACCGGAACACAATCAATTTGTTTTCCCTGCAACATCAGATTCTCGATCAGTAAAAGTCCGTACCATTTGTTAGCCGGATCCCGTTTCCAGGCATTACGGGCATACCCGGTTGCAGCAGAATAATCCTTCTTCTCCGAATAGAGCAAACCCAGCTCATAAAAAGCAGATCCGGAAACCTGCGACAACTCGATGCATTTCTGGAAAAAAGAGATCGCCTCCTCCTGATTACCCAGCATTTTGGAGCGAAGCCCCTTTGCGAAAAAATATTTGTATTGATCGCTGGCTCCCAGAGTGGTATCAGAAACAACTATACCCTGCGCCTTCCCCTGCACGGCAATCCCAACTAATAAAATCAATCCAATCAAAACCCTCTTCATTTTATCCTTCATAATCCTTCAATCCTTCCTTATTACTTGAGCCTTGAGCCTTGAGCCTTGTGCCTTGTGCCTTGTGCCTTGAGCCTTGTCCCTTACCTATTCCCCGTATGTCCGAAACCTCCAGCACCCCGATCTGTTTCATCCAGACTGTTGACGTGTTCCCATGTTATTGTTTCATGCTTACTGATAATCATCTGGCAGATGCGTTCACCATCTTCAATGACAACATCCTCTCCAGAAAGGTTTATCAGTATAATTCCGACTTCCCCGCGGTAATCGGCATCAATGGTGCCAGGGGAATTCAGCAGAGAAATACCCCTTTTAAGAGCCATACCGCTTCGTGGACGGATCTGTGCCTCAAAGCCTTTTGGTAGCTCAATAAAAAGCCCGGTTGGAATCAGCTTCCTCTCGAGATGCTTCATAACCACCGGTTCTTCCAGATTGGCCCGGATATCCATCCCCGCCGAAAGCTCAGTGCTATAGGCCGGAAGTTCATGCTTCGATTGATTAACTATTTTCACCTTCATAAAACGTTCATTTTAAACATAAGTTATTGTCTGCCCCGATTTCTGATTTGCAGATAGATGGATCTGACCATCGATTTCTCTTTTAACCCTACAATCACAATGAAAACCAGCATTAATAAACCATCCCAAACCACCCTGAGCGCAAAGTTTTCCGGCTTGACCAACGCAGATATTCCGTACAAAACCAAGGCCAGTGCGGTCCAGGCTATCATGATACCCGTCTGATAGGGAACCGGATATACTTTCCTGCCCCAAAAGTAGGAGATAACCATCATGCTCATATAGCAGGCAAGCGTTGCCCAGGCAGCTCCCATATACCCGATTACCGGTACAAGCGTCCAGTTTAAAATAATGGTTACCAATGCCCCGATGGAAGCCATGATGGCGGCATAACGGGTCAGGTCCTTCACTTTATACCAGACGGAAAGGTTATAATACACCCCGAGAAAGAAATTTCCTACAAGAACAATCGGCACAACCGCAAGCCCTTCCCAATATATCTTTCTACGCAACAATAAAACCTTAAAAATATCAATGTTTAAGGCGGTAATCAGGAAAAGGCATAAGCCGGTAATCACAAAATACTTCATCACCAGGGCATAGGTTTCTTCGGCATTCTTGTCTTTCGAAACCTTAAAGAGAAACGGCTCAAAAGCATACCGGAACATTTGGATGAAAAGCATCATGAGGACAGCCATCTTGTAGTTGGCTGCATAAATTCCAACCTGTCCCTGATCGCCGGTGATCAGTTTTACAAATATTTTATCTCCTGAATCATTGATGGCACCGGCCAGGCCAACAATTACAAGCGGTGCTGAGTATTTGAGCAGTTTTCCCATGAAATTCCGGTCAAACTTCCATTGGAAATTCCGCAGTTCTGGTATCAGAAGGAAAAACATCAGGGCGCTGGTCATCAGGTTAGCTAAAAAAACATACCCTACTCCCAGGTTCGGGTCGTACAGCCAGCCAGGCAAGGTTATTGACTGTTTATTGATCCACGGAAATATCACCAGGAAAGTTATTACTAATGCAATATTTATCAATACATTAAATAACTTAAGCAGGGTAAACCGCAGCGCTTTTTCCTCCTGCCTGATTTTGGCAAAAGGTACCAGAGTGATCGAGTCGATGGCTACGATCCAGGCCATCCAGATGATATATTCCTTGTTATCGTTATAGTGAATGGAGGTGGAGATGGGGTCGATACAAAAATAGACTCCTGCCATCCATAAGAAAGCCAGAATGGTAACGAATCCTGTAGCATGGCTGAAAACTTTGCGAACCGCTTCTTTATCCTTGGCAAAACGGAAAAACCCTGATTCCATGCCAAATTCAATAACAACCAGTACGATTACCAGGTAGGCATACAGCTCACTCAGAATTCCGTACGGTTTAATGCCAAATACATAGGTATAAAAAATTGTAAGAATCAGGTAATTAAGCACCCTCGGCAGGATGCTGCCCAATCCGTAGATCATTGTCTGACCCGCAAGTTTTTTTACCTGATTCAATTGACCCTTTTTTTGGTTGGGTCAAATTTAGGAAGAATCTACAGAGAATCACTGAACATATCGTCCATCGACAAACATGACATACTGCCCAGTATTTTACAACCGTTATCGGTGACAACCAGTGAATCTTCGATCCTGACCCCGAATTTCCCGTACACATAGAGCCCCGGTTCGTTCGTAAACGTCATGCCGGTCGACATTTTGAGTGGATTGTTCCTGACCAGATAGGGAAATTCATGACCCTCAGTACCAATGCCGTGGCCCAGCCGGTGCGTAAAATATTCATAATCGGCACCATAACCTCCTTTGGCCATTTCCTTGCGGGCAGCCTTGTCAACATCGCCGCAAATTGCACCGTTTCTGATTGCCTTGAAAGCTGCCTGCTGGGCATTCCAAACGGTTTCCCATACTTTATTCAGTTCATCCGATGGCTTGCCAAAAACGGCAGTCCGGGTAACATCTGATTTATAGCCCTTTACAGAGCAACCGCCATCCACGAGAACCACATCGCCGGGTTGCAGGTTTTTGATAAATTTCGTTCCATGCGGAAAGGCTGCATTGGTTCCGAAAAGCGGACCGCCACCCCCGGAAGCGCCCAGATCGGTATGTGCCTGCCGGATAATCTGGCTAAGGTCATCGGTTGTCATGCCTTCGTGCAGCTGGGAGAATCCTTTTTTAAAAGCCAGCTTGGTAATACGGTTAGCCCTATCCATCAGGATGATCTCCTTATCCGATTTAATGGCACGGGTATTTTCTGTAATAACAGATCCATCAACCACTTCAACACCACCGGCACGCCGGATACCCTCGTTTACAAAGCTCCGGGCATTGGGATCGATCCCGATTTTACCTGATGGTTTGTTGATTTTTTTAAGGTAATCAGCGAACAGGGAGTAGGGGCCTTCCTGCTCATGCCATACCCTGATATCATTGCCATATTCAATCACTTCCTCAGCTCTTTGTTTTTCAAAGGCAGGGCAGATCCACACCATATCGGAATGCGGGCTCAGGAGGAATCCGAAAACACGCTCACTGCTCCACCAGGCGGTATTGGTAAAATAGGACAGGTTATTGCCACCCTCAACGAAAAGTGCATCGATACCTGTTTTAGCCAGCCATTCCTTTGCTTTCTCCTGGCGTGCCAGATAATCTTCACGGGTAATATCGGGCAGATCCTTCGTCAGGTCAACCTGATTAGCAGGATCCGGTATACCAATAACCTGGTTTTTTGCACGCAACTTAACCCCTGCAGCAATTCCAAACGCTGAAACGGCAGCTGTTTTAAGGAAATCTCTCCTGTTGTTCATGGCTTAAAAATTTCGGGTTAAGGTATTAATAAATTCAAATCGTTTATCTGATCAGGAAAAGATCGGACAGTATCCCATCTGAGTGAAACCACGCTTCCTTATTAAACCAGATCCTGCCATTTTCCAAAATGAGATGACTTTTTAAGAGATGCTTTTCAGCCATGAATAAGAGTTCATACCATGCTGATTCTCCAAAATTCGCCTTGAAATCAACTGCATCGATACCCCGGCTTGTTCTTAAACGGGTCATCACATATTCGTTCCGGTGCATCACCGGAGTAATGGTTTCCCCCCTGGGCGGTTTACGTATATTGATGTCGTCCGTATATCTGGTGAGGCTCGCCGGATTCCAGTGCCGCTGAGTTCCGTTAAAGGAATGCGCTGAGGGCCCTAGTCCAAGGTAACTATCACCCATCCAGTATTTTGTATTGTGACGGCTATACCGTCCTTCCCTGGTAAAATTGGAAATTTCATATTGCTCAAAACCGGTGGCTCCGAGGATCGCTAACAGCATCCTGTATTGCTCTGCACTCTGTTCATCTGGTATTTCAGAAAATACCCCTGCTTTTTTAAGCCTTCCGAACCGGGTTCCCGGCTCAATGGTCAGATGATAGGCTGAAATGTGATCTGCCGGTAAACCGGCCGCAATTTCCAGATTCTGTTCCCACTGAATTGCGGTCATTCCCGGTATCCCATAAATCAGATCGAGGCTGATATTACCGAAGCCACAATCGTCGGCCATTCTAACTGCTTCGATAGCCTGAGCTGCATCATGCCGGCGGTTCATCAGCTTCAGATGCTCATCAAAAAAGGATTGAGTTCCGATACTGATCCTATTAAAACCGATTTCCCTGTATTGGTCCAATCCTTCCCGATAAATATCATCGGGATTGGCTTCGATAGTGATTTCGGCACCTCTGTCTACCTCATACAGTTCTTTTAATCGTTTCAGGATAACACCCAGTTTCCCGGGACTGAGAATGGTAGGGGTGCCTCCTCCGAAATAAATTGTATCTACTTGTTTATTTGTCAGATAGTCTTTCCGAAAAATCAATTCCCCGAGCAATGTCTTAATAAACCCCTCTTGTCCGTTACTTTTCGTAACCGAATAAAAATCACAATAATAACACTTACTTTTGCAAAAAGGAATATGGATATAGATACCACTCATGGAAACCGGATCAGTTTAAATCGCACTTTTTTAATTAATATTGAAATATAAAATTTTCCTCTTTAATGATACGAAAGTTATTTATTATAAGCTTGGTCTGGGCATTGCTGATTCTGATACTTTGTGCCATTCCGGGAGATTCCCTGCCAAAGGTCCCGATGTTCAACATACCCAATCTGGATAAAATTATTCATGCCGCACTGTATTTTCCTCTGGCGTTTTTCCTGGGTGCGGAGTTTGATCTGTCGAAGAGAAGCATTCTGCGAATATCGGGACCACTGCTCACCATGCTTATTATCTCACTCTATGGCGGGCTGATTGAAATACTTCAGGAGAGATTTTTTATTAACCGCTCGTCGGATATTATGGATTTTTTAGCCGATGTGATAGGGGGGCTGGCAGGCCTGACTATCTATTATCTTTTTTTCAGGCCCTTTTTTCACAGGTTGTTGGCACGCAAGCCCTAAAACTCCTTCTTTTTCCAGGTTTTATGAAATGATTCCTTGGCAAAAACAAGCGGATCCCGCCTTGGTCCCCATACTTTTGCGCCAATGGTGGTCATGGCTTTGTTTTTCCATTTCGGATTAATCCTTTCCAATCGCCTTCGCTTGAGCATGTATTTCTTGTAATTGCGGAAGAAAAACCTTTCCACCCCCAAACTATCGGAAGATTCCACAATTTTATGCCTGTTGATCAGTAACAGCTTGTGCAAAGGAATCTTAACAGGGCATACATCCGTGCATTTTCCGCAAAGGCTTGATGCGAAATTGAGAAATCCCATATCCGCAGTGCCATCCATATACATGGAAATGACCGATCCTATCGGTCCGGTATAGGTGGTCTGATAAGTATACCCGCCTATGTTTTTATAGATCGGACAGGCATTCAAACAAGCTCCGCAGCGGATGCATTTCAGTGCCGGGTGCATTTCCAAATCCTGAAACAACCGGGTTCTGCCGCCATCAAATAAAATAATCACCATCCGATCGGGACCGTCGCCTTCAGTTTCCTTTCTGGGTCCCGAAAGAATAGAATTATAGGCCGTTACGTGCTGTCCGGTACCATGGACGGCCAGGAGGGGCCAGAACAGATCGAGATCAACCAGTTCGGGTATTACCTTTTCAATACCGGCAATAACAATTAATGTTTTAGGCCACGAAAAGGTCAACATACCATTTCCTTCATTTTCAGTCAGCCCCACTGATCCGGTTTCTGCGATCAGGAAATTGGCTCCGGTAATTCCCATCTGGGCACTCATGAATTTTTCACGCAGGAAGGATCTCACAAAACCAGTAATAACCTCAGGTTTGGAGCCGGGTTCGAGCCCGAATTTCTGGTTGAAGAGCTCAGCAACACTCTCTTTTGACTTATGCATCGCCGGGGTAAGGATATGATACGGTTTCTCCCCGGCAAGCTGGACAATGAATTCTCCTAAATCTGTTTCGAAGGCTTCAACGCTATTCTTTTCGAGAAAACAATTGATTTCGAGCTCTTCCGAAACCATCGATTTCATTTTAACAACAGTTCTGACGTCTTCCGAAGCAATGATTTTGCCTATTATTTTCAAAACATCATCCGCGCCCGATGCCCATTCAACCTCGCACCCGTTTCCCCGCGCATTCCTTTCAAACCGTACCAGCAATTGCTCGAACTCCTGCAGGCAGTAATCCTTTATTTTTGAAGCTTGCTCACGGGCATTGTTCAGATCATAGAAGAAATGTTTGCCTTTGGTTACAGCCTTATCGTACTGCCCGATATTATAAGTCAGAATCCTCCGGTGATCACGGTCAAAAGCAACCTTTTCCGATTTTGCCTGAAAAATCTTCGCCTTGTTTTCCATACCCGATCAACTGTTTAAAGGGATTTTACGGATCCTTATGCTGTGGCGCCCACCTTCGAAACCAGTCTCGAGAAATTCCTTAACAATGGCTTGTGCTTCCGACGGAACCAGGAATCGGGCAGGTAAAGCACAGATATTGGCATCGTTATGGCGGCGTGCCAGGCTTGCAATTTCTTTGTTCCAGCATAGGGCCGATCGGATCTTCGGATGTTTGTTGACTACCATATTAATACCGTTCCCGCTTCCGCATAAACTGATCCCATAGGCGCAAATGCCATCGGAAACGGCAAATGCCAATGGATGCCCAAAATCCGGATAATCGCAACTCTCTGAAGAATAACAACCAAAATCCATAACGGGGTATCCCTCATCGATTAACCAGTTTCGCAAACACTCTTTCATCTTAAAACCAGCATGGTCCGATGCCAATCCTATCTTTTTGAACAACTTTTTTTCCACAATTCAGCTTTTATTTTTAACACTCCCTAAAATCGTCTCATTATCAAGGCAAATTTAAGAAATTGATGACTCAGATCCATTCACCTAAATTGACCCTATTCCCTCAAACATCAAATAATCAATCAATACAATATAATAAAGGTTATGAACAACCACTTTTGATATCTGTTAAAAAACTTAACCACTATTCTCTTTATCTTTATCAAACCTCCCTGATATAAAAAATATTGGTATAAAAGCAAGAATAATCTTTGACCAGATTAAAAAAAAAATCAACCAGGTTTTACACAGTTGATAAAGTTTAGGTCCGTTTTATTGTTAAATAAACAACCTGTTAATTTTTATAACATTCTTCTGTAATCTAACTCTTTCTCTATTTTTGTATTGTTGATAAGTTGTTACTTTGATCTTGGTAATACGGCTTTAATCTTGATAGCTGAGTTATCAACACTATTAACAGCATATCATTATCATCATCAGATTTATATATATACAATAATGATAATAATAAAGAAGTTCAAAGGTGCCGGATTGGCATTGCTCTGTATTCTGATCAGCCATGGCCTGATTTGCCAGGAGTCACTGAAAGACGGCTATAATAAACTGTATTACGGTAACAAGCAGATTTCCAGTGAGGGAATGATCAGAAACGGCAAACCAGACGGGAAATGGATATCCTATCATATCAACGGAAAAATCAAATCAGAAGGCAATCGCCGTAACTTTCAGCTGGATTCGATCTGGAAGTTCTATGATGAACAAAATTTTATTATCGATGAGATCAGTTATTTAGATGGGAAAAGAAGCGGTTATTATATTAAATATCAGATAATTAATCAGAAAGGCATTCGGGTTGCGGTTCCATTGTTCAAAGAACTCTATTTGGATAATAAGAAACAGGGACTATCCTGGTACTATAACAATAAAGGGGAAACGGAAAGGATAGTCAGATATAAAGATGGCAAGAAACAGGGGATAACCCGTGAATTCATCAACGGGATTGTACAGGTTGTTTATAAGTATCATAATGATTTTATGATCGACCGGGAGTTTATCAATCAAACCGATAATAAAGGACTTAAACAGGGGGTTTGGCGCGAATATTACGACAACGACAACATCCGGACAGAAGTGAATTATAAGAACGGTGTATTGAATGGATTTTACCGCGAGTACAACCTGGCGGGCAAAATGATGGTATCGAGGTTTTATGAGAATGGCAAGCTGCTGGAGAAAAATTTCGACGAGGAGATCATTGCTGAAATAAAAAATCAATATGACAGTCTGGGAAACCTGGTGGCCAGCGGTAGCTATCTGAATAATATTCCGGTTGGAACTCACCGCAAATACTCAGCCGACAAGTCAAAAGTTAAAATTGAGGAGTATAATAACAGCGGTCAGGTTGTTTCTGCAGGTGTTACTGACGATAAAGGAATCAAGGAAGAATTCTGGCAGTTTTTTTATCCCGGAGATCAGGTGAGACTTGAAGGTAATTATAAGAATGACAAGCGATCAGGAACCTGGAAGTTTTATTATCCGGATGGTAAACTTGAACAGCAGGGCAATTATATGAATGGTTTGGAAGACGGGTTATGGATCTGGTATTATCCGAATGGCTCTTTGCGACGGGAGGAAAACTATTTACGGGGCAAAGAAGATGGACTCTCCACGGAATATGATGAGAATAATATCGTTATAGCCAAAGGTGAGTTTATTGACGGTCTCGAAGAGGGTCCCTGGCTATACCAATCGGGTGATAATACAGAAAAGGGTTCCTTCAAGGCCGGATTGAAAGATGGGGTGTGGAAAGAGTTTTACGCGAATGGAACCCTGAAATTTGAAGGAGGCTATGTGCAGGGTTCGCCTAATGGAAAGCATAAGCTGTATTATGAAAATGCTAAAATCAAGGAAGAACAATATTATCGTATGGGGCAAAAGGATAAAACCTGGTGGGTGTTTGATCCTGATGGTAACGTGGTGATATCATATTTTTATGCGAATGACGTTCTGATAAAAATCAACGGCATCCGGGTCAATCTGGAGACCGAAAATCAGGATTAATTTACTAAAAAGATTCCGTGTAAGGTTATGATTGGGATTTTATTTCTAAATTTACATAAAGGTGTATCAGGTTCAATATGGAAAACAGTGTTAAAGCTATTATGCTGGTTGAGGATAATAAGCTAAATCAAAGGCTTATGGAATCCAGCCTGCGAAGGTTTGGTTTCCTTATCGAATTGGCTGCCAATGGCTTGGAAGCTGTTGAAAAATATCAGACTGATCCTCATAAATACTCCCTCATCATCATGGATATCATGATGCCTGTAATGGATGGGCTCGAAGCTACCCGTCAGATCAGGATTTTCGAGCAGATCCATAATTTAAGAATCCCAATAATAGCCTTAACGGCCAATACTTTCAATGCTGACCGGGAACGCTGTCTTTCTTATGGCATGGACGATTACCTCGCCAAACCTCTCAATATGGAATTACTGGCCCAGTCGTTCCGGAACCTTGGGATAATCTAATAGTTTATGTCTGAACCCTACGATTTCAGGGATCCGATACGGCAGGATGAGGATCAGGAAATGGAACGGCAATTAAGGCCGATCGAGTTTTCTGATTTTGCCGGCCAGGACAAGGTTATTCACAACCTTCGGGTTTTTGTACAGGCTGCCTCCATGCGGGGTGAAGCACTGGATCATGTATTGCTGCACGGGCCCCCGGGCCTGGGAAAAACAACCCTGTCTTACATCATTTCAAAAGAATTGCGGGTGGGGATGAAAATGACTTCAGGGCCAGTTCTGGACAAGCCCGGCGATCTTGCCGGATTACTTACCTCGCTCGAAAAAGGCGATGTGCTGTTTATTGATGAGATACACCGGTTGAGCCCGGTGGTTGAAGAGTACCTTTATTCGGCCATGGAGGATTACCGCATCGATATTATGATTGACCGCGGCCCCGGGGCCCGGTCCATGCAGATCGATCTCAACCCCTTTACCCTGATTGGTGCCACTACCCGTTCTGGATTGTTAACCAGTCCGTTACGGGCCAGATTCGGTATTACCTGCTATCTGGAATACTATACCAAAGAGGTGCTCAATCATA
The DNA here is from genome assembly GCA_007280905.1 of Porphyromonadaceae bacterium. Lineage (GTDB taxonomy): Bacteria > Bacteroidota > Bacteroidia > Bacteroidales > UBA12481 > UBA12481. Next base: position 25,540 of record QYQM01000079.1, read on the forward strand.
TTGTCAAACGATCATCTTCCATACTGAACGTAACGATTTCGGAGGAGGCTTCCATTGAAATTGCCACCCGGAGCCGCGGAACTCCGAGGATTGCCAACGCATTGTTACGCCGGGTCCGCGATTTTGCCCAGGTAAAAAGCGATGGCCGTATTGATATTGATATTACCCGCCATGCCCTTAGCGCCCTCAACATCGATGCCAACGGGCTCGACGAAATGGATAACCGCATTCTCAATACGCTGGTCAACAAATTCAGCGGCGGGCCGGTCGGACTGGGTACCATTGCGGTTTCTGTAGGGGAAGAACCGGGTACCATCGAGGAGGTTTATGAACCATTCCTGATCCAGGAAGGTTATCTCAAGCGCACACCCAGGGGAAGGGAGGCCACCGAGAAGGCTTATATCCATCTTGGAAAAGTCAGCCCTGAATCGCAAGCAAGATTATTCTGATTCCGTAACATTTTAAATCATGAAGCGTCATTATTTTTTTGTTGCCGCCCTGTTTATGGCCTGTACCGCAGGTATCATCGGATTACTCATGAGCAGGCATTCCGGCAACCCTCAACCGATTGAAATCACCTCCGAAGAATCTGATAATTATACCAAACGCCTCGAGTGGATCAACGAAATGCACCGCACAGCTCCCGGGGTCGACTGGCGCGAAATGGACGAACAAACGCGTTGGGAAATGTATCAGGAACGATTGCCCGCACTGCAGGAGGCTGCCCGCGATGGTCAGCAGAAGGGGGCCAGGATTGAAAGTATAGCCGACGGATTTCTTACCGGCCAGTGGATCGAAAAAGGCAGTAATAACCTGGCTGGCCGCGTGCATTGTGTGGATATCGATTTTGCCAATAACCGCCTGTATGCCGCCTCCGATGGCGGACAGATCTGGGCCGGAACCCTCGACGGACAGAACTGGGTATCTCTTTCTGATCCCTTTCGTATCGATAATATTCAGTTTATCAGGGCTTTCCCAAATGCGATAGGTTCAACACGCGTTTTGGCTTCGAGCCTCCGGGTGAAGATGAATTATTCCGATGATATGGGAACCACCTGGATTTCCAGCGACGGACTGTCAGCTTATTATAATGGTTATGATCTCATCCGGTCGGTTAGCCAGGCGGATGGTACCTTGTATATCCTTGCCTATAAATCGGGATATCTCTATCTGTTCAGATCAAAAGATCTTGGAAACCATTTTAGCCGTATTATTAAAAGCGCCGGATCAAATAAATCCGATATCTGGACCAACCGGTTCGGGTCCGATTCGGTATACCTGATCGACAGAAACCAGATATTCAGCCTGAAAGATTCGACCGAATGGACGAAAATTGCAGATGTGAATCTGAACTTTGCGGTTAGTGAGATTCAGCAGGTACAGCTTGCCGGAAACACCATTGCATTTGTTACTAAGCTATATACGATGTATCGCCTCGAAAAATCGACCCTCTTTTACGGATCCGGACCCAATGGCAGCAACTGGACCTACCGGGGCACGATGGACCAGGGGCCGTTTATGTCGAACAGTTTCGGGGCATCGCCTACCAATCCCGATTTACTTGGATTCGGAGGGTTAAATGCCGATTACAGTATCGATGGCGGAGTTAACTGGAAAGAGGTTAACAGCTGGGGGGAATATTATGGGGATGTCGTTCATAAGCTTCATGCAGATATCCCGGAGGTGGAATTCTTTAAAAAGCCGGATGGAACAGATCTCGTTTTTATCAGTACTGACGGAGGATCGTTTGTCTCGGTGGATCAGATGCAATCAGTAACCAATGTATCGCTTAAAGGATTGAATATCAGTCAATATTATTCGACCTTTACCCATCGCACAAATACAGGAGTTATCTATGCAGGTTCGCAGGATCAGGGGTTTCAAAAGAGCTGGCAGGGGAGTGATGGGATAGTGGATTTCGACCAAACCATCAGCGGGGATTATGGGCACGTAGTTTCGGGAGATGGCGGAACGAGCATGTGGACCGTTTATCCCGGATTTGCCATGTATTATCCGGAGGCAGCTACCAGCAACGGGGCTTCCATGCTTGGATTTGATGAAATGAAAATGAAAAACCAGTTCTGGATGCCACCACTCCTGGCTGATCCCTATTTTCCGGATCGTGTTTATGTAGCCGGAGGAACTTCCTCCACCGGATGTCACATCTGGTACCTGGAATACAAAAGCGGTTCGATAACAGCAACCGAGTATCCTGTTGATTTCAGCAACGGAGATCAAAACACCCGGATAGCCTCGATGGCATTTTCCCCTATTAATAAAGATTACCGGTATGTGCTCAATTCAGCAGGCAAATTTTTTACTTCCACCGACCGTGGCACCACTTATACCCAATCAACGAACCGTGGTCCCGACAGCCATTATTTCTACGGAAACAGCATAGTCCCTTCACCCAGGGATATCAACACCATCTGGCTGGCCGGCAGCGGGTATTCGGGCTCACCGGTGTGGGTTTCACACGACGGCGGGGAGACCTTTCAGACCATGTCGACAGGCTTGAAAAACAGCCTGATTTTCGAAATGACCTGCAACGAGGATGGCAGCCTGCTGTTTGCGGCATCCGAGGTTGGGCCTTGGGTATATATCGCTGCGAAAAATCATTGGTACAATCTTTCCGGAGTGGGCGCACCGCAGCAAACCTACTGGGCGGTTGATTATGTTCCGGCCCTGCGGACGGCCAGGTTTGGCACTTACGGAAGGGGCATCTGGGACTTTAAAATCGCCACTTTTAGCGGACTGGAAGATGTTGTTGCAGGAAACACCGGACTTTCTGTATCGGTTTATCCGAATCCGTGCAGCGATTGGTTAATGGTAAGCAGTTCATCATTAGTTGATGATCACACGGTTATCAATATTCTGACTCTTGATGGTCGCACGGTACAGACTATCAGTCAAGCCGAAAGCATACCGGTTCGGATCGAAATGGCAGGATTACCTGCCGGGGTGTATCTGGTGTCGGTGAGCAACGGAGGGAAGAGGGAGACGGTGCGGGTTGTTAAGGAGTGACGGAAGGCTTCCAACAGGATTCGTGGTCAGGGACGGGGTCCCCGCCTGCGCGGGGATGACACGGCTCCGAAGGAAATTTAGTGATGCTCCCAACTGGATTCGTGGTCAGGGACGGGGTCCCAGCCTGTGCGGGGATGACACGGCTCCGAAGGAAATTTAGTAATGCTCCCAACTGGATTCGTGGTCAGGGACGGGGTCCCCGCCTGTGCGGGGATGACACGGCTC
>QYQM01000176.1 GCA_007280905.1 Porphyromonadaceae bacterium
AGCCTGGTAGATCCGTGTTTTGCGGGACAGGCCCAACAACCTCACGGCCTCCAATACACGCAGGGTTCCTAAGGCATCGGCATCCGCCGTATATTCCGGACTCTCAAAGCTTACCTTAACATGACTCATCGCCCCCAGGTTGTAGATCTCATCGGGCTGAACCTCCTGGATAATCCGGGTCAGGTTCATGCTGTCGGTAAGATCCCCGTAATGCAGCACAAAGCGCTGATTTTCAACGTGAGGATCCTCGTAAATATGATCGATCCGTTCCGTATTGAACATCGATGCACGGCGCTTAATGCCATGCACTGTATATCCTTTCTTCAGCAGGAACTCGCTCAGATAGGCGCCATCCTGTCCGGTAACGCCGGTAATTAATGCAGATTTTGACATGGGGTTGCGTGTTATTATCCACAAATTTCCACTAAAAAGATCACAAATATTTACACAAATTTTAAGAGAGCTCTCCTAAAAATTTGTGCAATAATTTGCGTCCTCTTTTGTGTCAATTTGTGGAAGTATGAAAAATTACATCTTAGAATCAAGGCTTTTCCCCGTTTCTATATGATCAAAACCAGGTATGAGCCGCGTCAATATGGTCACGATTTCGGCTTTGGTAATGCCGGGTTTGCGGAGAGTTTCTTCGAGCAACGCGATCACCTGCCGGATCTCACCGATCTGCTTACGGGGTGCGTTTTTAATCACTCCGAGGGATTCATACCTCTTAAGATCAACATCTTCACCCTGTGTAAAGAACTCTTCGTATGCTTTTTCACCGGAGGTGTCGGAAGTGAAGAAGTAGACGGGATAAGAATGACCCGGAGTAGTGTCAAGGGGTTCCCGCCTACGCGGGAATGACAAGTGCCCGTCCGGGACTTCCGTTTCACGCGTCACATGAGCCTGCCTCCGCGAAAGCGGGGGTTTCGTGTCACGATTCGCGAAGAAGGCACGTGCTTCCTCTTCGGTAGCGCAAATCACGGGCTCAAAGCCATGCTCGCGGAGGAAGGCGATGGCGATCTCGGAGAAGGTCATCATCTGGGGTTCTTCGAGACGGGGAAAGAATATATCGCCGGATTTGCCGAGGATGCAGGCGAGGAGGCAGATCTCACCGGACTCTTCGGGTGAAACGAAGTAGCGCTTAACATCGGATGGGGCCGAGAGGGGCTGCTGCCTGGTGATACGATGCATAAACCCGTCGGGCAAACTGCCCTGGGAGAAGGCTACGTTGGCAAAGCGGGCCGTGGTGATCGGAAACTCCCTCGAATAGGCCATGATCACCTCTTCCATGATCTTCTTGCTGGCACCCATGATGTTGACGGGGTTGGCGGCCTTGTCGGTGCTAACGCAGAAGAAGTGGTGAGGGGGTGAGGACGTGAGGAATTTAAGGAGGCGCTCTGCCTTAATAACATTATTTTCCAATAAAGCTGCTATTGAATACTCGTCCTTTTCGGACCTTACGTGTTTGTGGGCAGCAAAGTTGGCGATGATTTCGAAAGGGCCTACACCCTGTACAATCTTTTCAAATACGGGATCACCGAAATTTACCGGGTAGGTTTTGTATACATCGGGCACCTTCAAACCATAACTGCTGCGCAGATCGCGGGTAAGCTCGGTAAGACCGTTCTCGCTGATATCCACCACGATCAGCTTTGACGGTTCATAACGCAATAATACCTTGATATAGGAGGATCCGATCGTACCGGCTCCGCCGATCACCAGCACAGATTTGTGCCTGATCTCACGGCTGAGGACATCCCGGTTGCGCTTCAGATCTCCCGAAAAGAGACTTTCGGTCCGGTGCGTAATGTGATCCGAAATAAATGAATTGAGATTGAACATAGGTGATGTTTATTGATTTCACACAAATTTATCACTTTTTCTGTCATCCCCGCGAAAGGCTTGCCCTCGCGAAACCAGGGTGTAGACCCTTTTGACTGCTGAAGAACGGATTGATCCTGTTGTTCTCCGGATTATTTTCTTCCAGGGAGTTTATGGTACAAATCGTAAAGGAATTCATCAGGGGGAGATGAAAATTTTTCTTCCTCAAATTGATGTCTCCTTAAGTAATTAATTCACCACCCCATAGTTGTTCCAGAAACACTCTCCAGGGAAGGATAGTGATATTGTCAATCTGTCTGGGATTCTGATCGTTGGTAACCAGAATTTGTTTTTTTACCGCATATTCCTCACCGAAGCTTTTTAATCCTGCAAGGTGCCTTGGTTTTGCTAATTCAGTTGATTTTATTTCAACAGCAACTTCATGATCCCCGAGAATAAAATCAACTTCGATTTGGGAGGCTGTTCTCCAAAAGCTAAGAGGGTAATTGAGGTCGGAGTAATGGCAATGGGCAATTATTTCCTGATAAATGAAGTGTTCAAAAGCTTTTCCGAAAGATTCACTTCCGAATTCAATTTTTCCTCTTTTAACCAGATAATTGGCAATCCCGATATCAAACAGGAAGAACTTTGGTGAAAGAATTACCCGCCTTTTGGGCTTTTTCTGAAAGGAGGGCAGAAACCGGCCGATCAAGGTATCTTCCAGTATCTGAAAGTACTCCTTCACGGTGGGGGCACTCACACCGCAATCCGAAGCGATATTGGTATAATTCACCATTTCTCCGTTGGTAAGGGCGGCCATTTCGAGGAATCTTGAAAACGAGGAAATATTTCGGATTTTGGCTTCAGCCATAATTTCGTCGCGAAGGTAACTGCCAATATAACCGGACAACAGCTTTAGCGGATTCTTTGCAAGGTAATGTCTGGGTAACAAACCACCATTCAATGCCTTTAACAGGTCGAAATCTGGAATTTCCCGATAAATTAAAGGAAACAATTCATAGCGTATTGCGCGTCCCCCCAAAAAGTTTCCGCCTGCCTGAAAAATTTTCCTTGGGCTTGAACCACTTAGCAGGAACCGACTATTTCGATTTACCATTAACCAATGAATCTCATTCAACAGTTCCGGGATCCTTTGTATTTCATCCACGATGGCAAGTGTTCCGGGATTTTGGGCCTCCATGATCTCCCGAATTAATCCCGGATTGCGGAGAAAGCGTTCATAATCTGATGAAAGAAGCAGGTCAAAGTAGAGCGTTTCCGGATATAATGCCTTCAAAAGTGTGCTTTTACCTGTTTGCCGGGCTCCCCATAAAAAAGCACTCTCTTTTTCTAATCCCCGGAAAATCTGCTGGCGTAAATACATGACAATCCAAATAAATACCTTGTTATATCCTGATAATCTAAAGTACTGTGCAAATATATAACAGTAAAATGGAATAGACAAATAAGGGGTCTCTCTCCATCATGCCCGGCCTTCCGGGATGACAAGTGTAATTACGTCACTCGTCACTTTCTCCCAAATGCCTTAGTGCGGAGATGCATTTTTGCGTTTCTACGCGTACCTTTTGAATGAACTCGTTGTCTTCAACGGTTCCGATCGCGGCTTTCATTTCAGCTGCATTGCGGTAGGTTATTTTGCGGAAGGGACCGTCAAAATCTTTTTTCCTCGATAAATAAACCTGGTCGCAGATGTATTGCTGGATGTCAATTGCCCGATCCAAGGCCAATTGCCATTGTTGCTCCGTGATATGCTCCGTTCCGTAAAGAGTTTGAAGTGTGGCAAAAGCATGTTTTTGCTTTTCAAGCGGATAGGCCGCCCAGAGACTATCATAGCGCTCATGAATTTCTTCCCAGGTGGTTACCCTGCCCGATCCGATATCTGCACGCAGGGTGTCCACATCCTGCATTGGTATGAGCTGGCCTCCAAGGTTTACCCATTCGGTGATGCGTTCCCCGTTCAATGCCTTGCACATCGATGAAAAAGTGGCTTCGGGATGTTCGGTCCGGTACTGCAGCAGGTTCTTCATGGCATAGTCATGCAACATATCCTGATAGGCCCTGTAAGCCTGAGGAGCCTTGATTATGACCACTTTTCGCTTCGATTTCTCCATCCCCTCCCCCAGCACTTCAACATCTGGAGATGTACCGGCTTTGGCCGTCCAGATTTCCAGTAAGCGGCAGGCCTCGAATATCTCTTCAACGGTATCGGGTGCAAGGGCATCAAATTCGATGTGCTGGATTTTCTGCAGACGCTTGTCGCGAGTTTGAAACTTCCGGTTGTTCCGCGCCAATGCATACATATTATAAAGCCACCAAAAGGCGGGGATTATTTCTAACTGATCTTTTGATTTATTGTTATTGACCAGCGAAAAGGGCAGTTGGATATCCATCTCCGCCGGATAATCCGACTGCGACAGCAAGGTAAAGGAGGCAAACCGGCCGGGGTGCTTGAGACTGGTGCATAAACCCGGCCAGAATCCTCTGCCCGCCTGGATCTCATTGTCGTTGGCCCGGCTGTTATGATTGGAACCGATAGTGGCGCCTGCGGCTATATTACTCTGACCCATCACAACAGAGGCAATCAGAAAGGAATTGTTATGATGCTGCTCGTGCGCCGGGAATATCAGGTTATTCAATACCTCGCAGCAGGAGATGGTGGAATTATCCCCCAGAAAAGAGTTGATCAGCCGTGCGCCGTATTTAAGGTTTGAATTGTTTCCCAGGATAAACCGCACGGCCTTGCAGCCATAAAAAATCCGGCAGCCATATCCGACGATCCCATTAACCAGTTCAACACCCTCCCCTATTTGGGTACTTTCCGCATCGGATGAATTTATGGTAATATTTTTCAGCTTATTGGCTCCCTTGATGTAACAGCAGGCGCCAATTTTAACATCTTTCAGGATCAGCGAGTTTTTGATCACACACTGGTCACCAATGGTACCGTAATAACCTCGCCGGTTATCTAACCGGTTCTGGGTCATTGCTTTCAGGTTTTTTTGCAGATCTGAATCATCCCGGTAACGGGCCCAAAGGTAGGCATCGGCCGTGATCATGCCATCGAAAGGCAGTACCTGGCGTGAACCCGCTTCATTCATCAGATCCAGCCAAACCCGCACCTCTTCAGGTTCTCCCTCCTTAATGGTTCCGTTACCGAATTTTGCATGATCCGTTGTATTCATTTCACTGATATTGAATAATATACAACGATCACCGATGATATAATGCGACAGATACCGGACATTGTGTATCGCTACATCGTCGCCGATATCACAGGAGATAATCAGGCTGTTGGTGATTCCGACCGATAGCCGCAGGTCATGATGTTCAATCATAGCATCACGTACTGATCCGATCCTTACAAGGCCAAAAAACTCCGTATTCCGGATCAGGTGTGGATCAAAGGGTTCGGTTACCAGTATTTCGTCCCAGTTGGCAGAAGTGTTATGGTTTTCCACCAGGGCTTCCACCTCATCCGGCCGGAGATTCCGCCACCTGTTCCCAGTCCGGATAGATTGCCGGTTTCGCTGATAATACTGATCACAGCCCTCCGGAAGAAACTCCGCAGGAATAAAATTCTTGCCCAGGCTGTTGGCAGGATGGATAGTTACGTTCTCCATTTGCTAATGTGCTGGTGTGCTAATGTGCTGAAAGGAATAAATTTCACTTGACAATCATTGATCATGATTTCGTTTCGGTAAACCGGACTAACCACCCAGGCTTCACCTGGTCTATATTTTTCAATAAAACTTCTCATTGATCGAGTGATCAGGGGTGCTGACAGTGTTGAATATTTCACCTCAACAGGAAGAAGGCTGTTCTTTCTGTCCAAAACGAAATCAACCTCTGCACCATCGGCTGTGCGCCAATAATGAACGTTCCAAGCATGGTGACCGGCCAAACAAAGAAGTTCCAGAAAAACCAGGTTTTGAAAGAGAAATCCTGCGTCGCTTGTGCTACTTGCATTCCCAAATTCTCCGAGTATGAAATTCCGGAAACCCAAGTCCGTAAAATAGTAAACAGGCGACTTGGTGATCTCTTTCACCTTATTCGTATGATATGGAGTCACTACCTTCAGAATATAGGTTTTTTCTGCATACCAGATATACTTTTTAACAGTAGGAACGGATATGCCTGTCGCACGGGCAATTTCTGCAAAGTCCGTAAGCCGGCCGGTATGAGCTGCAAGAAAGCGGATCATTCTTGAAAACGCATCCGGTTGGTCCAAACCCAAAAGGCTCACGATATCCCGGTTAATGTAACTTGAATATATCTCGTTAACCTGATTCAATCGTTCCTGATGAGTGGCTTCAAGGACCACCTTAGGATATCCTCCGTAATCAAGATAGCTCTTCAGCATCCGGCTATACCCCTCCGGTTCAAGCCGGAAAAATTCTTCCAATTTGGTTGAATACCGGTATTCTGTCTGATAATCTGCCAATTCCAAGAAAGAAACCGGCAAAACTTCAAAAATCCTTTTACGGCCAAACAGGCTCTCATGGATTTTCTCCTTCAGTTCAAGACTTCCAGAACCGGTTATCACAAATTTGATCGGCAAATCTCTGTCGTATAGACCTTTAAGAAAAATGCCAGAATTTATTTTTCGTTGAATTTCGTCGATAAAAACCGTTCCCGGAGAATCTCCGAACTCCAGACGGATCCTGTCAATTAAGGCATTCTGAGATTCAAGGTGGATCTTATCCGGTTCGAAATCCAGATCAAGAAACAACGTTCGCTTGCCCGCCCGGTTGATTTCCCCAATCAACTCTTTCATCAGGGTTGTCTTTCCGGCCTGCCGCGGCCCGGTAATGAGAGTGATCTCCTTCCGCGACAAATGATCGTGGAGATCCTTTAGTATTAATCGTTGTATTTTCATTTTAATCCGATAATTCGATAAACAAACTTAGTGAATTATCGGCATAAATAAAAAATAATCGATGATAAGATGATGTGCTTTGTTGATGTGCTGATTTCATCAGATGAACTTGTCATCCCGGCGAAAGCCTGCCCACGCGGAGGCGGGGGACCGGGACCCCGTCACGCTACTCGAAGTCTCCCTTGTCACCCCCTCACTACCTACCCTCTTCCGCCTTGGCCTCGATGATCCGCATCTTAGAACTGTCAAGAGCCTTTATGGCGATCTCTTTCATGCTGGATTCAGCCGAAGTGGTTTTTTCTGTCAATTGGCGAATAAGGAGATCCTGCTCTTTGATCTTATCCCGCAAAGAAACAATGGTCTGATCTTTAAGTTTTTGTTCCGATTCAGCTTTTTGCGTGGCTAATTCTGCCTGGTGCGAGAATTCCAGGTCCAGCTTCTCTTTCAGTGCCTTCTCAGCCTGTTTGATTGCCTGTTCCAACTGACCGGGGAACTGTGTTGCCTTTTGCCTCAGATCGGCCAGTTCGGTTTCGGCAGTCTGTATCCTCACCTCCCGTTCAGCAAATTCCTTTTCAAAGTTGGTTTTCTTATCCGCCAGTTCCTTCTCAAGTTTCTGCTTTTTCTCGGCGTAAGCATCTTCTTCTTTTTTCCGGGTGATTTTCAGGTTGTACTGATATTCTTCGTCCTCACGCTTGCGATCTTTTTTAACCTGGTCATCCAGCTCCTTCCGGTTTTTCTCATTCAGCGCCTGTTCCGCATTCCATGCTTCTTTCCGTGTTGTCATGTCCGTTTCAAAAGAATTGCGGGACGCGGCCATGTCAGCTTCAAACCTCGACTTCTGATCCTTTTGGGCTGCAATTAATGCTTCCAGGGATTCTGTCTGGACGCTGATCTGGTAAAGTTCCTTAAGCTGAGCCTGCTGAATGGTTATCGCCTCCTGGAGCTGCGAAAATTCACGGAATTTCTCCAGCATGGAATCCGCAAGTTTATCCAGCGAAGCCGACAGGTTAATTTTAAGGTTTGCAACATCCTTAACAATCTGCTCATTGGACAAATCCCCGGTTTTCTTCACGATCTGCTTGTTTTGCTGTTCCTCCTGAACCTTTTGCGGGGCTTCGCGCTTTTGTTCCTTTATAGTCTTCAGGAGGGATTCATACGCTTCAAGAATCTCGTTCTTGGTGCTCTTGTTTGATACTTCGCTTGCCATAGTTTTATTTTTTTCTAAAATTAACCAACTATCCGCCACAAATATAATTCCTTATGAATTATCTTAACTGAGGCGGATTTATTTAATTAGGTCCCCACCCCATAGTTTTTCAAGAAAAACTGTCCACTGATGTCGCAGATTTACACAGATATTTCGCCAGAGCGTAATCAGTGTTATCAGTGTTATCTGTGGATAGTCAAATCGGTAATAAATTTCACAATTTTTTCGCAGGCATCACCTGATCCGAACGGATTTGCCGTTCCACTCATGCGTTGATACAATTCCGCATGGTGAAGCAGGTTCTTACACGAATCGATTATTTTTTCCGGATCCGTACCCACCAGCATAACATGGCCGGATTCCAGCGCTTCCGCGCGCTCGGTGGTCTCCCGCATAACCAATACAGGTTTGCCGATGCTGGGTGCCTCTTCCTGGATACCTCCGCTGTCGGTTATGATCAGGTACGAACGTTTCATCAACCACACAAATGCCGGATAAGACAATGGATCCATCAAATGGATATTCGGGATGCCGGCCAACCGGTCATAAACCATCGATTGAACGGTTGGATTGAGATGAACCGGGTAAATGATTTGTACGTCCTCTGTTTGGGCGATCTCTTTCAGGGCACGACAGATATTCTCAAACCCGGAACCGAAATTTTCCCTTCGGTGGCCGGTGACTAAAATGATTTTTTGTTCCGTTTCCGTCAGTATTTTAAGGCTCACGATGTCAGGATCAGAAACCTTATCAACCCGGTCCAGAGCCCACAGGATGGCATCAACTACCGTATTTCCGGTCACCAGTATTGCATTCTGCCCGATCCTTTCCTGAAGTAAATTGGATTGGGCAGCCACCGTCGGCGCAAAGTGATAATCGGCAATCAGACTGGTGATTTGCCGGTTCATCTCCTCCGGGAAGGGCGATCGCTTATTAAAGGTCCGCAAACCTGCTTCTACATGACAAACCTTGATCCCGAAGTAGAACGAGGCTAAAGCTGTTGCCGCCGTTGTGGTGGTATCACCCTGTACCATTACGTAATCTGGCCTGAAATCTTTCAGAACCGGCTTCATGGAGGTGATCACAAGGGCTGTCAGGCTATGCAAATCCTGATCCGGTGTCATCAGATTCAGGTCATAATCGGGTATGATCTCAAAGAATGACAGCACCTGGTCCAGCATCGCCCGGTGCTGTGCAGTAACGCATACTTTCGTTTCAAAGAATTCGGGATATTTCCTGAACTCCCTAACCAAAGGGGCCATTTTTATGGCTTCGGGACGGGTGCCGAAAACAATCAGGAGTTTTGTCATGTTTCAGGGTTTCAGGGTTTCAGGGTTATGCGTCGCGTTTCTTGGTGCCTTCGTAGGTCGAGTTGTGCAGATAGGTGATGAAATGAGATATTTTACCGGACAGGTTGAAGCAGTCGTTCAGGAGTTCGTTGTATTTTCCTTCATTGATATGCCCTGCATCATAGGTCCGGTGCGTTTGAGACCGTGTTTCGCCTAACGATCCTTTTGCTATATGAAGAAAATTTAAAAATTCCTTTTTCCCATCCCTTTCAAAACCTTCCGCAATATTATCCATCACCGACCCGCTGGAACCCAGAATCTGGTTTTTCAGCGCAAAATCCCTTGATAGCCCGGTATTTACAGTGATGTCACGTACTTTTTTACACAAGTTCCTGGCATCTTGCCAAATCTCCAAATCCTCAAACCTCTTTATTGTCGCCATAGCTCTAACTCTGAAACTCTGAAATATTGCCTAAAGCACTTTCCTTAATTCACTGATTGCATATAAAGGCAAATTAGTCAGCCAATCTTGCTTACGAAAATCGGACATTGAGGTGCGAATAGAAACCTTTGGACTGAATTTTTCCCTATATACTTTTAAGCTCTTAGCTTGTAAATTTTCTTCAGCTTTAACTTCTATTGGGACAACCAATCCATTATACTGGGCTATGAAATCAACCTCTGCAGTTGAACGTTCAGCCGACCAATAGTAAATTACAAACTCATCAGTGTTATTAAGTTGTTGAAAAACATACTGTTCGGTTAAAGCGCCTTTAAATTCAGAGAATAAAGCGTTTCCTTCAAGAAGTGTTTTAGCATCAATATCACCCATTGCTGTTAACAATCCAATATCCACCAGAAACAATTTAAAAGCGCTTCTATCTTCATAAGCTTTCAAAGGTATAGCAGGCTTAGTTGCCCGGCACACTTTATGAACCTGTCCACAATCAATCAGCCACGATAACGCTATTTCATAATCTTTTGCACGCGAACCCTCTTTAATTATCCCATATATAAACTTGCGATTTTCTTTGGCCAACTGCGCAGGAATTGAATTCCAAATCATTCGGATACGTGGAACAATTTCTACCGGCGCATGTTTCGAAAAATCCTGGTCATATGCGTTTAAAATCTGTTTTTGAATATCACGTACCTCTTTAAAATTTTGATTTTCGCTAAATTTCAAAACAGCTTCGGGCATACCGCCAACATAATAATATTGCCTGAGCCGTTCAATATATTTAGATTTATAAGCAGTTATCAATTTCCAGTCTGAACTGTGAAGCATTTCCGTAAGGGCGTTTTCTCCGATTGCATCCAGAAATTCTAAAAAAGTTAAGGGATGCAAATCCATGAAAGCTACTTTGCCAACCGGAAAAGAAATATTAGAATGAAGTGCCACACCCAGCAACGAACCGGCTGCCAGGATATGGTACTCGCCGGCATCTTCCTGAAAATACTTTAACGCAGTTATTGCTGCGGGCACAGCCTGTATTTCATCGAATATCAACAAGGTATTTTCAGCATGTATGGTTAAACCTGATTCAGCTTGTAATGCTACGATTACCCTTTTAATGTCGAAATCATCGGAAAATAAGGCTTTTAATCGTTTGTTCTTCTCGAAATTAACATAAATCGTTTGACCATATTGTGTATTAGCAAATTCCTTCATCAACCAGGTTTTTCCAACCTGCCTTGCGCCCCTGATGATTAAAGGTTTTCGTGATGCTGAAGTTTTCCAGGCAATCAGGTCTGTTAGTTTTGTCCTTCTCATCTTTGATATTTTGTGCAAATATACAAATTAACAAACGACTTTTTGGAAATTAATACACTTTTACGAATGACTATCTGAAACCCTGAAACCCTGAAACCCTGAAACATCTTATGCCTTGAGCGTTATCCCAACGGTTTTAGGTAAACTATACCGGTACCGCCCAAAGTAATGAAACACCAGCTCAAACAACTGGAACAGTTTAACCCAGAATACGGAGCCGGCTCCATGATTTTTAGCAAAATACAGATATTTGCTCTTCTCCAGCATCGAATATTTCGTGTAATTGAACGAGCCGCCGGGATGAGCGGCAGGGCTCTCGTGATGGATGATTTTTACCTGCGGAAGAAGCCAGGTCTGATATCCGGCCTTGCTCAGCCGGTAAAAAAGATCGGTATCCTCATAATACATAAAGAAGTGCTCATCAAAACCGTCCAGCTTTTCAAAAACCGCGCTCCGGATAAAAATATCGGCTCCGGAGATATAGTCAACTTGTTGCGGAATCGTAAAATTACACGGAGGCGATAGGGATAACCGCTTATTATAGAAGCCTTTGAACAAAACCCGAAAGCCGATGTCGCTGAAATGCTGGAATAGAGTCGGAAAATGTCCGAAAGAGACCGCATATTCACCGTCCGGTTTCTGCATCCGGCCTCCGCAGGCGGCAATCTGCGGATTGCTCTCTGTCAGGAATTTGTAAAACGCCGAAACTGCATCATCCGTCAGAATCGTATCCGGATTTAAAAAGAAAAGGTACTTCCCGGCAGCCTTCCGCGCTCCGAGGTTGTTGGCGGCGCCAAAGCCGAGGTTGGTGGGATTCTTTAATCCACAAATGGGCACAAATTTTTCACAAATTTCACAAAAGGAATCGTCGGTGGAATTGTTGTCAACTACAATGATTTCGAAACTAATGCCTTTAGTGTGAGCATAAATAGATTCCACGCAATCCGGAAGATATTGTCCGGAATTATAATTGACAATGATAATGGAAACGTCTACCGCCATCTCCACTTAATGATTTCCAGGATATGCCGCTCCCTGAGCACCAAAATCTGGATTGAGAAATAGAGTCCGGCACAGATGCCCACCGCGACGAGCAGCCGGATCAGGGGAATGGTATCCCAGGTTCGCAACAGCCAGGCAACGGGCAGGAAAAGGAGACAGGTTCCGATGGCTTGCACCACCAGCATCCAATTGAACGTGATCAGAAATTTTTTTCGAACGAAATACCAGGAAACCAACGTTACCGCCACTTCTGTGGTCATCATGGCTATGGCTGCCCCGGTATGCCCGAAAGGGCCGATCAGCAGGAAATTCAGGCCCAGACTGATCACAACCCCGAAAAGGGTGGCAATCAGGTATTGTTTCCGGAATCCACCCGGGATCAATAGCTGCAAACCGAACAGGTTGCCCAGTCCGAGAATAAAGGCCAGCGAAGCGGATATCTGCATGGCCGGAATCGCATCGGCATAACCTGGACCGGTAAAGACATGCATAATCTCCGGGGCAAAGATCAGCAGTCCGGCCGATACCGGAATCCCGAGAAGGCAAATAAAGGCAAATGAACTGTCCATCAGTTTATTCAGGGAGCTATTATCCTGG
>QYQM01000178.1 GCA_007280905.1 Porphyromonadaceae bacterium
ATAAGATACGGTCCGAGCCTAACGGCTTCGGACGGATTGTGATTTCTTTTCAATACTACTATATATTTCTTCCATTATGGAATACAGGATTTACCCACTAAAGAAATATGATCCAATTGAACAACAATAATACACCCAAATGAAAAACCCCATACGGCTGTCTAACTTTTTAGACCGGGTACAGCAGGTACCTAATCAGCAAACGTTATGTCTTGCCCACGTGGCTAAGCTAACATTGATGGGGTTTTTTCGTTTGGTGTTAAACAGGCATAAATCTTAAAAAAGCTATGAAGGCCACTAATCTTATTTATAATCATCACCGATTGAATAACACAACGGGAATCTATACTCAATCTGACGACGATTTATCTTATATCGAATAACTGTACGAAATACACTTAATATGAAAATTTGCACCATTTGCCAAAATCCACGGCGTGTCCAGATTGATCGGGAGATTGTATCGGGCGTGTCTTTGCCTCGTGTTGCCGAAATTTATTCACTTGAAAGTCCAAGTGCCCTCTATCGTCACGCTAAGAACTGTATCAGCCGTCAATTAGTTACAGCCGTTTCTAAGGTTCAAACCACCGAAGCGTTTGAATTGCTAAAAAAGATAGATCAGATCATTTCACGGGCGGAAGATATTTTTACTCGCAACTACTTGAAAGAAAAAGATTTGACTGCCCTAAAGGCACTGAATAGTCAACGTAACACAATCCAATTGCTTTGTCAGGTGTCCGCCAGTCTACATCAGGCCAAACAGGCTGAGATTGATTTACTCCGGCTGAAGAACGGTGAAACTACAGAAGAGAGTAAAGAGCAATTCGCAAATGCTATAAAGATTCTTACTTCAGCGGAGTTGTCTGTACTTTTAGCAATTCAGGAAAAAATTACTAACAAGCAGCGTGACCGGGATTGCTTGGCTGAGTATACCGCCAGCCTGACCGAATTTCAGCCCATTATTTCATCGTTATTTATTCCTCCAGTACCTAAGTTGGTCTGACCAGAACCCGGTTTAATCCGCCCAAGGAACAAATGACAGTCCAACCCATCGAACCTACGGTCATTCCCGGTTAAACGGAAAAATAGGTTAACACTATATTATATAGTTATCCGGGTATACCTTTAATACTTTCGTCAACTGGTAAGGTCAATCACTATATTATAAGCGTATCAGTTAACCCTGTTTACCTGTGTGTAAACACACAGGCACCAGAGCCGGATCCGGATATAGGCACCTGTAAGGCACCAGAGCCACCTGTAACCCTGCACCAGGTGCCGGCAGGAGCTTAACTACCTGAAAAATAATTTCCCAACAGATCAGGCAGTTAAAAAATAATCTTCGTGGTAACGAATAATTAACGAAAAACTTTACTATCTTCGTTTCAGTTATTAATCCTTTAAATATCTATTATTATGAAAGAATCAGTTGTTGAACAGGTAGTTGCTAAACTAACACCTGCACAGGCATTGGCCGAAGCTAAAAAAACTTTGGCTACCAAGAAGGCTGAAGCTGCTGAAGCGTTAAAAGTATTAAAGGCTGCCAGATTGGAAGAGAAGGCAGCTAAAGAGTTGGCCAAGTCACTCCAACCTATTAACTCCACCTTTACCCGATTGGAAGCCACAGGTATTATTTTCAGGCAGAATCCAACGGCCACAGTGGAAGAGTTAACGACGTTATCCGATGCTCTTTACTGTGAGCGCACTAATAAAACGCCCAACGGCAAAGAAGCTAAAGGTGACGTACTTCGTGCTGTGAATTTTCTTAAAGGTTACCTCGAAGTTTAGTCTGGTTGGAAGATGGGGTACCCGCTTCGGCGGGTTTACCTATGGGCTAACCGTGAACGACCTCTCCGTAAATCTGCCCAAAATTTCTCTGTAAAATCTTCCAACCCAAAAAAATATATAAAAATTTTAACCTCTTAAAAACTTAACAATATGAAGTATGTAAGTTATCTCCGAGTCAGCACGAAAAAACAAGGCGAATCCGGTCTCGGATTGGAAGCGCAACGTGAAATCGTAACCGCCTATCTCGCCAACAACCATAACGAACTTATCGGGGAATTCGTCGAGGTCGAATCAGGCAAACGAGACAAGCGACCCAAACTCGCCGAGGCTATCGAATTGGCCCGTGCGAATAACGCCTCACTAATATTGGCGAGGTTGGACAGGCTGAGCCGCAATCTATCGTTCATCACAAAACTTATGGAAAGTAAGGTGAAGTTTCTCGCCTGTGACATCCCACAAGCCAACGACCTTACCGTACATGTATTAGCCGCGGTGGCGCAGGATCAACAACGTTATATCTCCGAGCGTACGCGTGAAGGGTTGAAGGCTAAACGAGTTAGGGAACCACTTTGGAAACCCGGTGTGAGTAAGAAATGGGCACCTGGTCAGACCAGTAACCTGACACCTGAGATTGTCGCCGCGGCGCACCGTGAGGTTGTCAACGCCGCCACCTCTAACCCACACAACCGCCGAGCCTATCATTACGCCCGCTTTCTTCGTGATAACGGTAAGACCTTAGATCAGATCGCCGTCATGCTCAATCGTGAGGGTTATCCTACCCGCAGGCAAACGTCTGTCTGGTGTAAGGTTAAAGTGTTTAACTTGCTGAGGCTTTTTGAGCGTAACCCGATGGAATAAGTTACATTTACTTGAACTTAAAAACATTACCAAATGAAAACACTACCATTTCTTTTACTCTTAATCCTGATCGGATGTAAGAAAGAACTGTTTACCGATGCTGGCACTTTCACCGATTCCCGTGATAAGCACGAGTACAAATGGGTGAAGATCGGCACCCAAGTTTGGATGGCAGAAAACTTAGCTTACCTGCCTGCTGTGAGTCCAGCCATAGCCGGATCAAACACCGCTCTTTATTATTACGTTCAAGGTTATGAAGGAACTACCGTCACTGCCGCTAAAGCCACCACCAATTATAACACCTATGGGGTGCTATACAATTGGGTTGCAGCCGAAACCGTCTGTCCGTCCGGCTGGCATTTGCCGACTGATGCGGAATGGAAGATTCTAGAGACATACCTGGGTATGAGTCAATCGGATGCTGCTGATTATGAATGGCGCGAGTCAGGATCAATCGGGAAGGCATTGAAATTCACTTCCGGATGGAACGAAAATGGGAACGGTGATAACAGCAGCGGTTTTACAGGCCTTCCGGGTGGCTATCGCCATAGGGATGCGTACTTCGTCACCAACCTTGTCACATGCGCCACCTTTTGGTCGGCTTCAGAGAATGATTCGTCGAGCGCTTGGAGTCGGGACCTAGCCTCCAGCCGCGATGGTGTGAACCGGCTTTACTACGACCGCAGTTACGGATTTTCAGTCCGCTGTTTAAAGGATTAACCAAAACTTAGAACCTTACAAAATGAAAAAGACATTAATGATTTTACTTGCGACTTTGTGCGCAACCGTTGCTTTTGGGCAGGGTAAGTACAAGACCACCAATACCATCATTCTCTATAATAAACCGAATTTGGCTTTTGGAATCCAAACTTATATTTATCCTGTTAGTTTTTTAGATATAGGGACGAAAACAGGAGAGTTTTGGCAAGTCACATATAAAGAGAAAGTGCGATATATGCCTGAAATGTTCTTAAAGGATTGCATTCCGGCTGACTCAGTTATCGTTCAAAAACCTAAGGTAAATCTTAATACTATTATAGAATCTGTTGATAGGATTCCTCTCCCTTTTGTTAGATTTGATAATAGTAATAAAATTAGTTCAGAATTAGAAATAATTACGGCAGGGGATGAGCTGTACTCTGCTGGTAAATTACTATTAACAAGTACATTCGTTGGGATTGGTGGCGGAGCATTAAGTTATGTTTTATTACAGAATGATAGTTATGTTTTATTGCGGGATAATCCGTATCATTTAGCAGGTATTATCTGTGGTATTGGTACAGGCATAGCCACCTTGGCACTTCAGATTGCGGGTTATCGCAAATTGATGAAGGCCGGGGAAAAATTCTATATTGGAGCGACTTCGGCGGGTATTGGTATGACGATCAATCTGAACGAGTAATCATGGAAAAAATAGAACATTTACGTTTCGCACCTATCATCAGGGTCAGCACCGAAAAATAAGAACAGAAGGGGGAGAGCCTTGAAAAGCAAAAAACCGATATAAAACTATGGGTGGACCTTCTGCACGGCACAATTCCTGATTCCTGCTGGGAATATTCCGGGCAGGAGCATGCAACCCAGAATCAGGAACGTCAGAAATTCGACAAACTGTTAGCTGATTCCAGTCGAAACCTGTTTGACGCCGTTATCGTTTCCGACCCAAGTCGTTGGAGCCGTGACCCCTTACGAAGCGCACAGGGTTTAAACAAGTTGAAAGAAAACGGTATCCGGTTCTTTATCGGAACCCTTGAACAGGACTTATTCGATCCACAGGCTGATTTCGTATTTGATATCAATATGGTAGTCGGGAAATTTACTGTCCGCGTACAGAATCTTAAAAGTATCACTAACAAAATCCATCGGGCCAAGCGCGGTATACCAACTGCCGGAAACCTGCCTTTCGGTCGTACCTTTAACCGAAAAACCGAACAGTGGGGAATTGACGAAGAAAAGCAGAAAATGATACAAGCGGCTGCACAGCGTTACCTCGACGACGAAAGTATGCCTTCCATAGCTAAATCCTACGGTACAACTCCCGCTAACCTTTGGAAAACCTTAAAATTTAAATGTGGTACGGAGTGGCCGGTTAATTATTGTAACGAGGATGTTAACGTGAACGAAACCGTAGTGATGACCGTTCCTCGGTTACTGGACGAATCAGTTATTGCGGCCGTACACGAGAAGTCACGGGCAAACAAAACCTACAACCGTGGTGACGTATTAAAGTACAATTACCTGCTGGGGCGTATGATCTTTTGCAGTGTGTGCGGAAGGGCGATGTCTGGATTCACCGGTCCAAGTGGAAACCGTTCTTACCGACATACCGGTGACCCTGCTTTATCGTGCCGGTTTATGGGTTTACTATCTGCTGACGCGATAGAGCAAGCCGTACTCCTGCAAATTGGTAATACCTTCGGTAACCCCGACCGTTTGAATCAGGCGGTTAAAGAAGCACATCCCGATACCTCGAAAATCGAAGGCTTGTGTCAGGAACAGGAAACGTTAAACAACGACCTGAAACGGATCACCTCGCAGAAGGATCGGGTAGTTGAAAAGGTATCGAAGGAATTGTTCACCGATGAAGAAGCGAAGGCAATACTCGATAGGCTAAGGTTACAAGTATCCGGTATTAACGACCGTCTATACATCATCGAAAACCTCCTATCCTCAATCCCTGATCCCCAGCGTGTGGATCGGTTAACCCGGTTAGCCCAATGGTCGAGTAGTGTAAGGTCAGACGTAGCCCGACACAAGCCTGATTTTATCTTTACTCAGGATTACGCGTATCAACGTCGATTAGTGGAAAGTTCGTTTGCCGGATTGGACGCAGAAGGTAAACGGTTAGGGGTATATATGACTAAAACCGAAGACACGGTTACACCGTGGACGTTTGAGATTAGGGGACTGGTGGAGAACACAATCCTTTCGTTACCTTTGACTGATGACGATCTGATAGACATTTTCCACTTGGAACCGGAATATCAAGATTTGGAGAAAGAGCTAGAAAAGATAAAGAAACTAAATATCGCAGGTAGAGACGCATACTTGCGTCTATCAAGTGACCCCCGCCTTCGCGGGGGCAGGCTCAAGTGACTCAGCCAACCTTGTAGTGGTCGGACAGGATCCAGGCCATCAGGCTGTGCGGCAGGAAAGGTTTAAGCCGGGCGATAAGCCGCTGATCGAATCGGCCGACAATATACCGGAAATGCGGGTTTTTCTTCCGGATGATTTTTTCGATGGTACGGGCAAGAACCATTGGATCAGATCCGCCCTGCTCATCTTTCCCGATCACGGTAACGGCTTTTCGGAAATGTTTATCATAATCGCTCCCCTTAGAATCCTTTGCAGTAAAAACGCGATTGGAGGTAAAACCTGTCTTGAAATCTCCCGGATTAACAACCACTACATTGATATTGAATGGCTTGACCTCCATGGATAGAGCCTCACTGAAACCTTCCACCGCAAATTTGGCGGCTGAATAGTTTCCCTGGAAAGGCAATCCCATGAGTCCACCGATCGAGCTGATATTGATAATCTTACCGGATTTTTTTGCCCGCATAAAGGGAAGTACGGTGCGGACTGCCCTGGCCATACCGAAGAAATTGGTATCAAACTGTTTTTGGGTTTCTTCTGCAGAAAAATTTTCCAATGCACCTCCAATGCCGATCCCTGCATTGTTAATGAGAACATCAATTTTCCCCTCTGCAGCTATGACCTCATTAACTGCGGCCATAACGGACTGTTCATCCGTAACATCCATTCCAATGACTTTGTAAGGAAGTTGTTCTCCTGCAGGTTTCCGGCTCGTGCCATACACAATGTAACCCTTTTCAGAAAGGTTTCCGGCGCAAGCTTTACCCAATCCGGAAGAGACCCCGGTAATAAATACAACCTTTGTCATCGATTTGAAAAACAGATTCTTTAGAGAATCCCTAGCATTTTGGATAGTTTATGCATGTTTTCCACGGCCCTGTCTATCTGTTCGTGTGTATGGGTAGCGATCAGGGAGAACCTGATCAGGGTATCATTTTTCGGAACAGCAGGAGGCACCACCGGATTAACAAATATCCCGGCTTCAAGGAGCAATTTCGTAAGAATAAGAGATTTATCTATATCACCGATACGAAGGGGAATGATCGGACTCTCGGCCAACCCGGTATTAAACCCGAGCTGGTTGAATGCATTGAGAGAATAGTGAGTATTGTCCCAAAGCTGTGCTATGCGTTCCGGTTCGGATTTCATCACTTCGAGCGAAGCCAGTACGGTTGCCGTTGAAGCCGGAGTCATGGACGCACTGAAAATCAGCTCTCTGGAATTATGTTTAAGGTAGTTAATCATATCAAAATCGCCGGCAATGAACCCTCCCAATGATGCAAACGATTTGCTGAAGGTACCCATGATCACATCCACTTTATCGGTTACCCCGAAATGATCTGCCGTTCCACAGCCATTTTTTCCCAGAACTCCCATGGAATGAGCATCATCGACCATAACTGAGGCATTGTATTTCTCAGCCAGTTCAACGATTTCCGGAAGGTGGGCTATATCTCCCTCCATACTGAAAATCCCGTCGATGACAATGAATTTCAATTTTCCATGGGGACATACCTTGAGTCTTTTCTTTAAAGAATCCATGTCATTGTGCCAATATTTCACCGTTTTGGCAAATGACAACCGTGATCCTTCAATAATGGAAGCATGGTCGAGTGCATCAAGCAGAATAAAGTCGCCGCGTTGCGGAATACAGGACAGAACTCCCAGATTAGCCTGGAATCCAGTACTGTAGCACAATGCTGCTTCTTTTTCGACAAATTCGGCCAGCTTGTTTTCCAACTCGATATGGATATCAAGTGTTCCGTTCAGAAACCTCGATCCGGCGCAACCGGTTCCATATTTCCTGGTTGCCTGCACAGCTGCTTCAATGATTTTTGGATGGTTTGTGAGGCCCAGATAGCTATTGGAGCCAAACATCAGAACTTTTTTCCCGTTGATGATTACTTCCGTATCCTGCTCGGATTCAATCACCCGGAAGTACGGATAAACCCCGGCCGCCTGGGCCTTTTGGGGTGCATCGTACTTTTTGAGTCGGTCTTGTAGTATGCCCATAATGGGCAATATTAATTCTTTTCTTAATGAGATGTATTACCTGGCTACAGAATTTCGATAAAGATCAGTATATATACCGATCAGTTTAGCGAGGATTTTATGCTCGTCAAATTGTTCAAGCAGTTGTCTGGATATTTTGCGGGCCGTGTCTCGAAAATCCTTATCATTCATCAGCTTACGAACAATTTGAACAAACTCCATCGTTGTTGCGGCCTTGATGTAATGATTCTCATAAAGCAGCCTATATTCTGGCAGATCCCTGAAAACAACGGGTAAACCAGCAGCAGCTGCTTCCAGTGGAGCCATCGGGCAATTTTCCTGGTAGGATGGAAAAATAAGTGTATCAGATGCGGCATAAACAAAAGGCATATCAGACAATTCAAACATACCGGGAAAAGTAATGTTTGATGGTGCCTGAGCGATGCGATTATTTATCCGGACCACACCCTCGGTTAATGCCCCGAAAGGCCGGCCGCCAGCCCATACAAACTTTGCGCCGGGGATTTCTGTGGCAACATCAAGAAAATCTTCCACTCCTTTGCGGCCTTCCAGCTGGCCAACTCCCAGAACGACATAATCACCATCATTCAACCCGAGCATCTCGCGCCCTTTTTTCCGGTTTTCAACAGAGCTTTTCCAGAAATCGATTGGTATAGGATTGTAAATCTTTACGATACGGGTTTTAGCATGAAGATCGAGTATGGCCGATTCAACCATTGGAGACAGTGCAATACACACATCAGCATAAGAATAGACCTGGCGAAAGTACCACTTGATGAAAGGCATCAGCAATTGCCATCCGGGTATTGACCCCTTGGCTGAATCAGGAATGACATGCACCGTCAGAATCCGCCGTCCTTTATATCCTAGCCCCCAAAGAAAATAGAGCAATCCATAAGAATGAGCATGATAGATATCACCTCTGCCCTTACCGTTTACTACCACTTCAATATCACTGCTTTTCCTGAGCAGGTCAATCATCTGGACAAATACCGTATTCACCCCATTGCCCTTAACTACCTTGGCTACTTCAGATACTACATGAACCTTCATACCTTATACCAATAAAAATTGCGCCTTCTCCATTTGTAATTCCTTCATTTTCATACCCAAGATACGAATATTTCTGCCAAGGATTCCAGAATCCATCACATTATCCCTAATTATCACACCTTAGCAAGATCCGAGTGAAACGGAAAATTTACGCGGATGCCAGTGTTGATAACTGTGGCTGTATGACAGTTTATTGCCGATAAAGGTCAAATTGTGAACTATTGTGACTATTGTGGTGATTGGTTTTCACAAGCTTTTCTCATTGCCATCAGGTTTTCAGTTGGGGTGTTAACCGTGATCTCGCATCCTCCGGAGAGCATAAACCGGCGGCCCCGCTCTTTGGCTATCAGACTTTTAGATCGCTCAAAAACCTCATTGGCACTAAGATTCTGTATCTCAACCGGATTAATATTACCACATCTCACCACATCGGGGCCAAACTGGTGGTAAGCCTCCTCCATGTCAGCCATGTAATCCAGATCGAAAATATCCAGCCGGAGTTTCGACAATGACGGCCATAAATGCGCGGTATTACCGCAGATATGAAATTTCACATAAGCACCCAGCGAATGAAGGTAATCAACCAGCTGGCGGTGCCTGTTGAAAACGAAAGTATTATATAAATCCGGATCGATCTGGGAACAGATAGCATCACCTACCCCGATCAGATCGCATCCTGCAGCTACCTGTGCCTGTGCAAAATCCATGGCCGCATCAAGACACTTATCGAGTAGCAGGTGAGCTGAAGCCGGGTCCATCATCATCATGAGGAGCATTTCAGTAACTCCGGCCAGATCGCAAGCCTCTGCCAAAGGTCCCTCCACCCAGCCCATCACCGGGACCTCCCCATTCAGGATCTCTTTGTAATAGCGCGCTCCATTGATGCGGTCCAGCGTACGGGCGGATAGTAAAACATCAGGTTTTTTCAGGGCAACAATATCTTCCGGTGTATTGATTATTAGTTTTTTGCATTTGGGAACCCCTTCCGGGACAAACTCAACCGGAGCTCCAAAGGCTGCTGTTTCGCGATAGGGATCGGAAATCAGGCTAACCATATCGAAATCGAATTGATGAAAGCACTTGATATTCGACTCCACCAGCACCCGGTAGTCCGATGCCAGTTCCCCATAGGTATGTCCATTGAACCGGGCGGCGAAGTGCATCAGGATGGGGTAAAACAAAACCCGGCCGGGCTTCCCGCCACCAACCAATCGAAGAAATTCTTCCTTACGGGTCATAGCATTATTTAAAAGTTACCTGACGTAAGATAGTATGCCCCACCGGCACTAAGCCATTTCATTTGGATGATTTCATAGCATTCTCAATTCCCGTACAGAGTCTCTCTGCAGTTTTCAGATAAAGCCGGTCGACCGCTTCCTGCGAACCGCCGGATCATCCGATTTTTCAATTCTTCGGAACCGGCTGATGTGTCAGAAACAGATTGGAGAAAATCGTGGGTAATGGTAGTCTGAGGAACAAAAGGTACTGCCGTCCGATGATCCATTTTGGTATTCCCGAATAGGATGATTATGGAAGCGTTATCGGGCAATTTGTCATAGGGAAGGTAAACCGATGTTTTATCGAAGGATCTCCATTTTTCCCCATTGATCTCTACATAGGTTATCTCTCCTGATCCCTTTGCCAATAACCAGAGTTTCTTATTGCCAATTCTCACAGGATCCAATTGCTGTATCTCGGTGATACCCTCCGGGATATGAGGAATCAGCGTTAATCCGTCGGCCCGGTACAAATATTCAAACAGGCCGCGGATCAGGGCAGCGGGGATTGCGAATGCATCATAGGTAACATTGTATGGTTGAGCAGGTTGATATACATCGCTGCCAAATTTTGTGAGCGGATTATCCATCCGGAAATTCCCGGCAAAGGTCATTATCTGCTTCATTGATTGACGCATATCCTCATATTTACCCAACCTTGAGTAGGCCATCATCATACGGCCCTCGCAGGTCGACCAGTGGCCGCCGTTTATCCAGGTGCCGAATTTCCAGATACCGGTTTCCTTTTCATACATATCGTCGTAAGCCGGATAATTGGGAATAATCAGCTTAAAGGACCGGAGTCCAGGTATCGAGGCGATTTTAGAATAGATGGTTTTTGCCTGTTGATCATCAACCACCCGGAAAGCTATGGCATCCTGGTTGGGAGTAGTCTCAAAATAACCATGAATCGGTGCTCGATACACCCCATGCAAGGTACCATCGGGATCAATGGAGCGGACGAAGTACCCTTCCGTGGTCATCAACCGGGGTTTCGCACAATCGCACAGACAGCCGTCAGGGGCCTGCCAGTCATTGGCCCCAATACGCTTTCCGTCGCCCATCTGATCAAACCAGAAATCCTGGGCGTTTTGTAAAAAAGTCAGATAGGGTTCCTGCAGAAATGGCAAAGCACAATAGGTGGTCCCATAACTATTCTGAATCCACCAGGCATCCCAGGTGGAGCCCTTGACCAGGCTGTTGAGCGACGATGAGTAT
>QYQM01000061.1 GCA_007280905.1 Porphyromonadaceae bacterium
ATTAAATACCCTGCCCCCTCCCTGAACCAGGGAGGGGGCAGGGGGGTGGGTACTTTTAAGGGCAGATTTACAACCCCTTCTCATATATCCGATACCGCCTCAACGGCTTGGCATCCAACTTCACAATGGCGTTGTTCATCACATCATTATCTTCAAGCACATAATTGATTTCCATCCACAAATCCTTCGAGAAAAGTGAGTCATACAGAGCCCTGTAAATCAGGCTGTCGATCCCTTTTCCATGGTATTCCGGGATCACCGCCAGGGCAAATACGCGATAGTATCGAAGTTTGGGCAATCCAATCAGCAGTTTGAGCCAACCAAAGAGTAAAAGCCTTCCGTTCAGGTTTTTAAGTATGATATTTACATCCGGAAGTGCAATGATAAAGCCGATCGGCCGCCCTTGCGAACAAGCCGATGGGCTCCTTCCAGAAATCGACCGCCAACGTGTCAATAAAAGCTGCGATCCGCCCGATAATCCTGTCGCCGTCTTCAAGCAGGAACAATTGATATACCGTATGATCCAGCGTAGGATTCTTGACCCGGTTGAACTGGCCTTTCAACTCCATACGAAGGGGCGGAACCCACATCGGATCATTTTTATAAAGGGAGTAGGGGAGATTGATGAATTTATTGAGGTCGGAGAGGGTGAGAACGGGACGGATGTTCATAGTTATCAATTGTATTGTCATTAATATCAATATGTTTTATTAATTCCACTAATGTTGAATTTTTGTTTATATCCTTATTGATTTCCAGTAAATAGGTTGCTTCAATCCCAAGAAACAGCACATTATCATTAAATGCTAACACCTGGAATTCACTGGAAAATTTATAAACTGATGACTGAGTATTAAGGTCATCAAATATCGAATTGCCAAATTTAACATTTCCGGATTTTTTACAATATATTGCTATCCACCTGGCTCGTTGATAATAGATTGTCGCAATAATAAATTTATCAGATTCGGCTACCAGGTGCGCGATATAAGCAAAATTGTTTTTTTTCAATTCCTGGTTAAGAGCAATAACATCATGAAAATCTGTTTCCAGAATATCCTTCCTAATGTTGTGCTCAAGAAAGTCGAAATGGTATGCAATTTCAAATCCGGTTCCGGAGATATGATAAACATTATTTATAAGAGATGCTCCAAAAGAAATGGTACCATTGAAGTTTGAGAAACCATTTATATCTCCCCAGGCATAATCCTTAAAGTCGAATAATATTTGATTTTCTAACAGATCCGCGGTGTATAAGGCAATCGCCCATTTTCCGTTCGGACGCATAATGTCTATATAGTATCCCTTTTCTGTTTTAATAAAGGAATTAATATAGTCGTTAATTTTGTGCTCATTTATAAAGTTTCCGCTACCGTCGTATTGTATAATTTTCTTCAAGCCCCTTGAATAAACTTCAATACAGGAGTCCTCAGAATTAACATAAAAATCTGTCGCCATGACATATTCTCCAGGTCCTTCTCCGATTTTGTCAATCGTGAGCACATGATCCCCCGCAGATCTGTCAAATGCGATTATTTTCTCCTGGCTATAACCGGATAAAAAGTAATATCTGTTGTTGGAGACTCTCGTTTTTTGAATCTGACCAAATAAGGATGTGGAGTTTGTTTCTAAGGGGGTGTAGGTAACCTGCGAGCATAGCTTTGATAAAGCGATAGTTCCCTGATATTTGCTGGTTTCTATTATGATTCTGTTATCTGAAATGTTTTTTTTCGTACAACCCGAAAATAAAATAGCACAAATAACAAATGAGAAAAATTTTAAACTTTTCACAACACCTGAATCTGTAATTTCAAAATTCAAAACTCTCCATTCGAATCTATAAATTCCACCTTTAAAAAGCCCATGGCCTCCTATGCTCTCTTGTGAAAAGCTTCATCGCTTCCGGATCGCCCGGAATGTTGCCGGCTGCCGGATCCCAGGTAACCTTCCGGCCGGTACGGATTGAAATATTACCCAGATGACTGATCGTATCTGAAAGGATTGCTTCATCGAGCGGACATAATTCGGGTTTATTTCCTTTGATGGTATCGGTAAAGATTTTAACCAGCTGTGCGCCCTCGCCTCTGATCCAGCCATCGGCATTGGTGTCCTTGTTCAAAGCTTTGTGGATCTCCGGGTTGTCGGAACTGGCAGTGGACCTGCCCAGAGATATCCAACCTTTTGTGCCAAAGAAAGTAGTTCCGTTGTTGTCCCATTTGGGACGATACTTCATTACCAGCGGTTCAGCAATCTCATCGCTCATGAAATGTAATTTCAAACCATTGGCATATTCATAATTCACGTCCCACGAATTGATCGTGTTCCAGATTCCCCCGGGAGCCCAGAAACCACCTGTGCCTTCGCAAGTATAGTTGCCGGTCATCTGATCTTTGATGCCAAACGCCATAATATCCAGCGGATGAGCCCCCCATCCTGCAATAAAGCCCAGACTGTAATCGTAAATGAAATAGGAACTCTGCATATCAACCCGGGCCGGACAGTAAGGGTGAAAAGGGGCCGGACCGACAAACCGGTCGTAATCCAGTCCGGGAGGGACGGGCTCTTCAATGCATACCGGTGATTGAACCGGATTTACCCTCGGGCACCAAACGTCGACCCGCTCAACTTTGCCGATATCACCATGTTTGATCATTTCAACCGCCTGCTGCATAAACAGGTACGACCGCTGCTGAGTGCCGTAATTGAAAAGGACCTTGTTCTGCTTGCACTCTTTGGTGAGCCTTACAAAGTCGGGGTGACTTAATCCCAGAGGCTTGGCCACATGCAGATGCTTCCCGGCCTGCGCAGCCATTATAGCCAGTGGTATATGCCAATGATCAGGCGTTGTAATCGCCAATGCATCAATATCTTTTCGCTCCAGGATCCGTTCGATCTCATTGTATGCCTTCAGATCAGCCTGGATGTTTTTCTCCTGATAAGTCTTCTGCGCCAATCCCAGGGCATTTTCCCTCCGGGATTTAAACACATCACAAAAGGCTACCGACCGGATCTGATCCGGCCACCGGAGAAAGTAAGAGGTCAATTCATCGGTACCCCGGCCACCCAAACCGACATGGCCGAAATTGATGCGGTCGTTGGCTCCCTTAACAGTAGAGCAACTGGTGAGGATCATCGGAGAAGTCGCTGCTGCAGCGGCGCCGATGGCTGTGGTTTTGAGGAAGGTTCTGCGTTTCATGGGTTATCGGTTATCAGTTGTCGGTTGTCGGTTGTGATTGTTGTGGTAGTTGTGATTGTTGTGGTAGTTGTGATTGTTGTGGTAGTTGTGATTGTTGTGTTTGTGCACGATCATAACCATCACAACCATCACAACTTCTTATTACAATTTATCAATCTCATATTTAGTTAGCGGCTTGGCCGGCAAGTAAATCCGGTATTTCAAATGTAGCACTTCTCCTTGTTTTAGTTTCATAGGCTCCTTGTAGAGGATGGCCGGACTGAAATAGTACATCGGGGTGGCGGGGTCATTGATGCAGTACCAGGGCGATGGATAACGCGGATTATCAGGATGATCGAAAATGATGACCTGTTCACGAAGTCCCTGTCCATTGTCAAATTCACAGGCTACCCACCGGATTCGGTCGCCATAAGCTACAGTTTCCTTCGATTCTGAGAAGTACCGGATATCCCGAAAA
This sequence comes from Porphyromonadaceae bacterium, assembly GCA_007280905.1. Lineage (GTDB taxonomy): Bacteria > Bacteroidota > Bacteroidia > Bacteroidales > UBA12481 > UBA12481. The sequence goes on from QYQM01000061.1 coordinate 3,654, forward strand.
TCCGTATTCAGCCGGATCGACATACCCGAATATCCGCCCCAGGATTGCCCGTCAGGCTCTCCCGGAATCGGGGTGCGATCCAGTAGCAGGTCCTTTAATGCGGTGAAGGTGAGGTCGTAATCAATCCAATAGCTCTTATCGGCCTTCGGTGCTGAAATGGTGATTCGCTGAACCTCCTTCATCACAGAGCTATCTTTTTTGTCCCAGGGATGGTAAATGATGTTTAAATGGATATGATAATCGCCCTGTTTGGACGAATCCACCTGAACGGATTGGATCTCTGTCATTCCCTCACTGACGTGTTTGGTGGGATCCCCGGTATATTCCCAGTAATTCAATCCATCGATGAACTTCCATGAGAACCAGAGTCCCATGTGCCAGAGGTGATCCTGTGGCGATTCTGCGGTCAGCACTGTCCCATTTGGCGAGATCAGGGGATGGAAATGGGGCTTGCGGTCGGGACGGAAAATGTAGGTGCCAAATGTACCGGTAACCGATATTTCTATACCGCTTGTCCAGGTAGCTGCCCGAATGAGCAATTGCTGCAGATCCGGGTTGGATAGCACTTTCTCGTCATGACCCAGGATCGTGTAAAAGCTGCGGCCTTTCCCGTAATGATTGATCAGGATAGCCGGGTGTTTTGCTGCTTCAAGAGTACCGTCCGAACCTTTTTTTTGTGCCCAGCCCAGCGATGTTGCGGAAGGACAGATATCTGTATTCTCCCAGATTTCATCAGTAATTGTGAAATCTTTCAACCCTTCCGTGATGGGATGTTTGGTATTCGAGAAATGCACCATTGCCTCGCCGATGCTTCCGTGTGCAGTATTCTTGCCCCATCTTCCGATCGCGATGGAATGATAGTCCTGCCATCCGTAAAACGAAGATCCGCCGGCATGCAGGAACAGGGCTCCGCCGCCCTCCTTTATAAATTGGGTAAAAGCCTGCTCTTTCGTTTGATCCCAGCGGGTGGAGGTATCCGGCCAGGTGTTCCAGTTGCTGACAACCAGTCTGAATTTCTGGTAATCAGCGTATTTTAAAGTATCCGGCCGGTTTGTGATGGCCACCGTAAACAATCCGGATTCCCCGAACATCTTCTTCAGAACGGGTGTCGTTTTTTGCCAGTTGTGGTTGTTTTGTCCCGACAGGATCAGCATCGGAACGTACTCCTGTGCTTTTATTTCCAACGAAATCAGTAATCCTGATATCAGAATTGTGGTTAATCGGAGGAGGACAACTGCTATATTTCCCATTTTAGTTACCCGATCCTTAACCGGCAAACTCCAGCATTGCTTTGATAAACTGATCGAGTTCTGCGATCGTGGTATACACGCTCGGGGTGACCCGGATTCCACTGACTTTTTCCCAGTTAATCGGGGTAGTCAGGATTTTATATTTTGTCATCAGGTACGACTGGAGCTCTTCGGGTTTTTTCCCATCGATGCTGAAATTCCCCAATCCACAGGAATATTCAGGTTTCTGAGAAATGTTCAGTGTAACCTTTGGATGGGTCTTGATTGCATTCACCCAGTAATCTTTCAGATAGCGAAGACGGTGTTCCTTACGGGCCGGACCAATCATGTTGTAAAAATCGATGGCGGTGCTGATGGCCAGTTCAACGGCAAAGGGCCGCGTTCCGATGTTTTCAAATTTCCGGATATCGGTGCTTTTAGGATCGGGAGCTGCCATCAGCGGCCATATCTTACCGATTTTATCAGCTTTTACATACAGAAAACCGGTCCCGAACGGGGCGAACAGCCATTTGTGAAGGCTGGTACCAAAATAATCGCACTCTAGGTCAGGAACTTTGAAAACCAGGTGGGCGAAAGAATGAGCCCCATCAACCATAACCTCAACATTGCGGTCGTGAGCAGCCTGTGAAATTTTTTTAATCGGCAGAATCTGTCCGGTCCAGTTGATCACATGGGTTACATTGATCAGTTTCGTCCGGGAAGTAAATTGATCGGTATATGCTTTAATAATCAGGTCGTCATTTTCAACCGGCATCGGCAGGTCCACCCATTTCAGCACGATCCCGTCGCGCATCTCCCGTTGTTTCCAGGCATTCATCACGTTCGGGTAATCATATTTGCATAGTACCACCTCATCACCTTTCTCTAAAGGGAATCCGAAAATGATTTGGTCGAGTGCCTCGGTAGTATTCCTTAGAATGGCAATAGTGTCGGGTAAACATCCCGCGGTTGCCGCCAGTTTGCGGCGCATAGGCTCCCGCTCTTCGCCGAGGATTGTCCACATGTAATGAGCTGGTCCCTCATTGCTGACGCTTTGGTAATGGGCCACTTTGTCCTGCACAATCTTTGGCTGGGGACTTACCCCGCCGTTGTTGAGGTTAATCAGGTTCGGCGAAATCGTAAAAGCCTGTCGGATGAATTGCCAGAACTCTTCATCTGTGGCCAATTCTCCAGGTGTGATCGATTCAACCTCGCTTAATTTTCGTTCGAATCCGGGCCCTATGGCCGATGCCATTGGTGCCAGTGCCACACCGCCGGCCACTCCCAGTGTCCGGTTGATGAATTCTCTGCGATTGGTTTTCATAGTTATGGGTTGTCAGTTATCGGTTATCGGAAATAAGTCAATCATTTTTGAACTATAAAATTGGTTAAAAAAAACAACTTTAGAAAGGGTCACACTGGGCCATTTTCCCTTTACACTTAATCCCAAACCGGTAACCTACAACCATCACCATCACCACAACCACAACCATCACCACAACCACAACCATCATAACCTGCAACCTGCAACCTGCAACTACCTTATCCCCGATACCCGATACCTGATATCATCAAGCATAATTTCGTACTTTCAAACCATGAAAAACCTCGCCTCCTTCCTGATCGCCACCCTGATATTTACCACCCTTCAGGGCCAGAATAACAAGACGAAATCCGCGGTCGAGAATGTAATCATCGTATATAAAACCCATTTTGATATCGGATATTCCTCGACAGTACACGATGTGGTTCATGAATATCACACCGAGATGGTCGACAGGGTACTGGTGGCGATCGGGAAGAACAGCCATCAGTCTAAGGAAAATCAGTTTGTGTGGACCGTTTCCGGCTGGCCGATGAAGCAGATGCTGTGGGAAGGTCAGGCCCCGGAACGCCGGCAAAAAATCGAGCAGGCAATTCGCGACGGCAGCCTGGTGGTGAACATGGAGCATGGATTGCCGCTTATGTTCTGGTGGGAAGGTCCGGATGGCTCACGATTGCTCACACTGTATAACAATAGTTACGGCAGCAACCCGTTACCACCCGACAACTGGCCCGAAGCCGGTTGGATCTGCCTGCCGTTCAAAATCGACAATCCCAAATTCCGCCTGGGTCGCCTGGGTGCCGATATGGATCCGGTTAAAGACTTCAAGGTGGACAACTCCAATTACCATATGTCGTGGATCAATACGGGTGTAGCCATATATGATGGCAACTCGGGCGCGGGAGTCGGACTTTGCCCGGAAGACTCTCCGGTGGTGAGTCTCGGAGTACCTGGTGAGTACCAGTTCGACAAACGCTATGAACCGTCGAAGTCCTATATTTATATCAATCTTTACAATAACCATTGGCGCACCAACTTTGCTGCCTGGATAGGTAATGGAGAGCGCATGAGCTCCCGTGTTCGTTTGTGGACCTATGATCAATTCAACTCCGAATCCGCACTTTACACTCCGGCCATGGAAACCCGCGTTCCGCTGAAAGTGGGTCGGTCGAGAAGCAACCCAGGTACTCTGCCCGTTACTCAGTCGGGTATCACCCTCTCGCGCAAAGGAGTAGCACTCACCGCTTTCGGTCCCAATCCCGATGGCCCGGGAACCATCTTGCGCGTATGGGAACAAGGCGGGATCACCGGAAATGTGGAAATCACGCTGCCCACGGGCTCAAAGTTTACCAGCGCCACACCGGTAAACCTGAGGGGGGAAAAGATCGGGGAGGCGGTGCGGATAAGAAACGGGAAGTTTTCAGTCAGCCTGAAAACTTATGCACCAGCCAGCTTCATTTTGGGGTTTTCATCCAATTAGTGATTAGTATATAATTATTAAAAGCCGAAACCAATAGTAATCCAATAATATTAATATGGGAGATAAGGTCGTTTTGATGGCTGTCGGTTGTCGGCCCCCCGGAACTCCGTTTAGCGTCAAGGGGTCCCCGCTTTCGCGTGTATGATATACTCCGAGTGAAATTTAATGACACTTTTGCTGGATTTCGTTGGCAGCAATAAGTGTGGTATCGGAGAACGGCACACTCACACTCACACCCACACCCTCTTTTTTCCCCCATTTGAAACTTGTCATCCCCGCGGAGGCGGGGATCCCGTCGCTGACCACGAAATTTAGCAGGAGTATTTGAATTTAAAGAGCGACCGCAAGGGTCGCCCCTACAATAAAACCTCATCCCCCAATTGGGTGTGGGTGTGGGTGTGAGTGTGGGTGTGAGTGCACTTGTCATCCCCGCGGAGGTGGGGCGGCGACGCCGTAGAGACGCATATATGCGTCTCTACAAAACGGAAATCTTCAAAATTCCACTAACTTTCACCTTCAAAAACCCTCGTAAATGCTCATTCTTTTCAATTCTTATCACATGAAAAATCTCACCCTTCTTTTCGCTCTCTCGTTCTTTACGTCAATCCTTTCTTTTGCTCAAAAACCTTCCGGAAACATTTTTCTATCGCCCAACCCCACTGCAATGGAGCAATATGCGGCTCAGGAACTGCAGCGCTATCTCTATCAGGTGACCGGCGAGAAACTGGATATCCAAACCGGAACCGAAAGGTTAAATCCGAAGAGTTTCATTCTCGGGCAGCAATCCACCAATCCGCAGATTAAAAAGCTTATAGCAGATCAACTTGGCCCGCAGGGATATGTGCTTAGGAAAGTTGATGGCAACATTGTCATTGCCGGATCGGATCCCGAGGGCGTTCTTTATGGCGTATATGGTTTGCTGGAGGATCATTACGGGGTAGGATTCTACCTGGGAGGGGATGTGTTGCCGGAAACGAGGCAATCGCTTATACCGGAAACGTTGAATGAAACGAAAACGCCCGCAGTCGCAATCCGCGGCTTTCTGCCCTGGACGAATTATCCCCAATCGGCAACCTCTTATTCTTGGGAGGATTGGAAATTCATCATTGACCAGATGGCTAAGATGCGGCTGAACTTTCTGCACATCCATAATTTTAACGGGCAGGCCGGTCACAACGAGATGTTCCACAACTTTTCGGTTAACGGTATTATGTCGAGGGTATGGATGGCAACGTCGAAATCCGGACATGGCTGGGCCTGCCCCGGCTGGGATGTGAACGAGTATCGTTTTGGTGCATCCGACCTCTTTGGAGATTATGATTTTGGTGCGGATTGCGCCCTTCACAACGAAACGCTTACCAACGAACAGGTTTTCCGCAAAGGCGTCAGCCTGTTCCAAAAGGTGATCGGATACGCGCACCAGCGTGGGGTTAAGATCGGTTTGGGCCTCGATATCGATCTGATCATGCCCGATTATAAAATGGAGGCCGACGATCCGGAAGTGATTGCTGCCCAGGTGGATCAGGTGACTGCCAACTACCCGGATCTGGATTATCTTCTCTGTTTCCAGTCGGAGGATATTGCTTCAAAAACCGAGTTGTGGAAAAAGTGGCGCCGCATTTTCGACGGGATGTATCAGGGTATGAAAGCGCGTTCCCCTAAAACCCGGATAGCCGTGGCAGGATGGGGCATCGATCCAAAGATGTCGTTCATGAGCAAGGCCGCCTGGAATGATATGAGCAAAACCACGTCCAAAGATATTTATCACGACTATTCGGTTAAGAACTACGGTGCTGCAGCCGCTGATGCCATCACGGAGATCATCAACCAGAATGAACCTTTTGCTTCCGGATTTGGCGAATGTCAGGAGACCCCGGCATTTAAACTGACTGGGACCGATGATTACCTGTTGAATATCAAAACCTTTACTCTCAATGGCTGGGAGGTTGATGCCGTAAAACCTGCACAACGTAATGGTACTGAGAATGCACCATGCAGTGAGGGCGGTGAATGCGTCGGATTTATCAAAAAAGGCAACTGGCTGCAGTACAACGGCATGGACTTTGGCAGTAAAACCTACCGGTGGAGTGCATGCGTTGATATTCAAATTCCTCGAAAAACCTCCGGTATCTGTTCTGCCGGAATTTGAAAAGGCCAAAGCCCAATTGGACATCATCGATAAATACATCCTGACGGCCACACCAACGCAGCGTGAACGCCTGATGAATCTTCGATGCCGTATCGCTGCTGCAAAAGATCATATCGGGATGAATAACCGGTTCAATGATCCGCAGTGGACTGAACTTCCCGATGTGATGCAATCATGGGCACGAAACTTTACGCACCGGGTTACCGACATTTCTTCTCTGGGAAATGTGATGAGCAGCCAAAACCGGTTCGTTCAATTGAACTATCTGCCAAAGGAACAGGAGGTGCGGCAACCGATGATGATCAATGCCCCGCTACATCCGGTGGTGATTTCCGCACCTGCATCAACCTTTGCCGGACAACCTGCGCCGGTGACAGTCAGGGTGTTGGATTCCCACACTTACAAAAGTGTATCTGCAACACTTCACTGGCGGCAAGCCGGCGAGCCGAACTGGAAAAGTGCCCCGATGGCAAGGAGGGTGAAAGCTATCTTTACCCTCGATGTTCCTGCGGCAGGGTTGGTGGAATATTACCTCACGATTACAGATGGCAACAGCTCCGTTCGCTGGCCGGTGACAGCGAACCGGTCAATTATCAACATCGGAAAAGCCCCTGTCGTTCCTCAAGCCAAACCCTTATCTGTTAAAATTGATAATCAAACAATTAGCTGGAAAGCCACTACTGGTGCTTTCTGGTACCGGATCTACCGGAGTAATAAACCGGATTTCAAGCCCGGTCCGGAAAACTTCGTTACCTATGTCCCGGCCAGCATGCTTTCATTCATCGACGGTGCCCCCGGCTTCGATGGTAAGCCCTTATCAGGCAATCAGTTCTATCGGATAACCGCTGTTGATAAAGCCGGGAACGAGAGTGTTGCGAGCGAGTCTGTGAATATCGCTGCACGCATGCATTGACCTGGTCGTGCCACGGTATAGGTAATGGGTCTCAGTAATCTTAATAATCTCTTAACTAAATTCTTATTGTTTCTTTTCGTCTTCTCTTCTTCTTGTCTTATAGTCTTCTCGTCTTAACGTCTTATAGTCTGACTGCCTTCCAAAAGTCCCAGCATGATCAGATACTGCGCCAGCATATACGTTGCCATGACCATGAATCCCTCGTTGGGAATTGGCGTTGCGAATTTGTTGATGGCCAGCAGGCTATCGGAAATCACAAAGAAAACAGAACCGCCAAACAGTATCCAGAAGCTTTTAGGTTCTATAAGGCCCATCCGGTTAAATGCAGCGGCCGACATGCCGAGCAGGGAAATAGCGTAAAGAGCAACAACCGGTTTCATGATACCCTCCAGATGAGGGTACAGGAGGACATAGATTCCAACCAGGTAAATCAAAAAGGGTAGTGCCCACAGAGGTTTGCGTGCAATTAATCCCTTTCCCTGGCCTACGGAAAACTTGCGAAAAGCCTGAATATAAGTAACCTGTGATAGGAAAAATCCGCCAACTCCGGCAAAAAAGAACATATCACTCTTCCATCCGAACATCAGAAATAGATCACCTGACCATGAAAAAAAGAAAGCCAGCATTACCAGCCATCTGTATGGCTGAGGTTTAGTCATGATGAGGAAATATGCGGCAATCCAGATCAGTATGAATGGCTTGACAGGATAATCCAGCCACTTGCTTCCGTTCACTGTACCAATCAGTTCCAATACTACAATCACTAAAAAAATCAGGTGGAGAATGATAGATTTGGTTTTCATAAATCAACAATTTGATTTGGATAAATAAAGAAATCAATCATTCTGCAATTTAACAAATTCGTTTTGACTTCCCGAAAAAGAAAAATCCCGGTCAGTATAAACTGCCGGGATTTCTATATGCGTGATTTGTTAATCGCAAACCGTCAATCTTTCAGTGGTTCCAATTTATTTGATTACGGGTGGTGTCGTCGGAATACCAAGCGGATTTGTTGGCGTTGTTTGTTCAACTTTCTGAACTTCACCTTTGATCGTCAGTGTATACTTCTGTCCGTCATTCAGTTTAACCTGGGCTGATTTTGAGAAAAAGCCGCTCATAGCAGCATTGAAAGTAAGTACAACCTCACCTTTTTCGCCTGGTTTGATCGGCTCTTTGGTGTATTTTGGTGATGTGCAGCCGCAACTTGGCTGTACCATGGTAATGGTGACAGGATCTTTACCGGCATTGGTAATGGTAAAGGTAGCGCTGGCGGGTTTTAGTTGCATAACATTTTTCCCAAAATCATAATCAGTAACATCCCATGTGCAGGTTAATGGTACCGGAGGTGCTGGTGATGCCACCTGGTTGGCAGCGGCAGGATTACCTGGAGTGGCGACATTTGCGGCAGCCGGCGGTGTTGCCGGGACTCCGGTTACGGGATTAATTCGCTTGGCCGGTTCTGCAGGATTGGTAACGGCCTGAGTTTCCTGACTCTTCTGTGTTTCTTTCTGTACTTCCTGAAGGGTTACTTTCTTTTGTGCATTTACCGGTAATGTGGTAAAAACCAAGGCTCCGGCTGCCAGTATGAACAATGCTGTTTTTTTCATCGTCGATTGAATTTTAAATAATGAGTCAAAAATAGAACCTTCCTCTACACCATACAGTTAAAGGGTATCAAATAATTGTTAACGAGTTGTTAAGCAATATTGGCTGCCATCGGTTAATCCGGTATCTTCGCTGCTATGAATCGAACTGCAATACGGGTTGTTCTTATCCTCGGAATTCTGGCGATTACCGGAATAATCAGCGTACAGTTCTATTTTGTAAGGCAGGCGATGAATCAGGAAAACCAGCAGATGAATCAGACCATCACCATCGCGCTTACCTCAGTTGCAGAGGACCTGGCCCGGTATAATGATGCCGAATTACCGCGACAGAATCCGGTTTTTCACCACAGCCCGGATTATTATATCGTAAATGTAAACACACATATTGAACCGGACATCCTCGAGCAATTTCTGGTAACTGAATTTAAAATCAGAAGGCTCACACTTGATTTTGAATACGGAATCTATGATTGTCAGACAGATAAAATGGTTTATGGCCGGTTGGTCCGTTTTGGTGAGAATCTCAGAATCAAGCCAATGCAGCAAGGCCTTCCCAAGTCGGCAGATTACCTTTATTATTTCGGGATCCATTTTGCCGGTCGCAATCAGATGATTATGGATTCGCTGGGAATCTGGTATTTCTTCAGCTTCATTCTTTTTTTAGTGATCATCTTTTTTGTTTATACGCAGATGATTATACTCCGTCAGCGACGGTACACAGAGGTTCAGCGCGATTTTATCAATACGATGACCCATGAGTTTAAAACACCGCTGGCATCCCTGACGATGTCGGCCGATGTAATTCAGCGGCCGGATATTCTCCAGGAACCGGAACGCCTCTTCCGGTATGGAGAGATCATCCGGAGCCAGGTAAACCATTTACTGAAGCAGGTTGAACTGGTTCTGGAGATGGGTGGACCGGCCGGAGATAAGCTCCTGATAAAGAAAGTTCCTGTCAGGCTCAAGGAATTAATCGCAGAAATTTGCGAACAGATGGAGCTCCGGATTCATTGTTCCAAAGGGTCATTGTCATTGGATTATCAATCAAAAATAAAGATGATTGAGGCAGATCCGCTGCATCTCACCAACATCATTCTTAACCTGTTGGACAATGCATTGAAATATTCCGGTGATATTCCGCTCATTTCGGTTTCTGTAACAGATTCTCCTTATGGTCTGATGATCGGGGTGCGCGATCAGGGTATCGGCATACCTTCCAAGCTGAAAAAGCGTGTTTTCGATAAGTTTTACAGGGTACCCACCGGTAATGTCCACAATACCAAAGGCTTCGGTCTGGGACTTTATTATACCAAAAATGTCGTCAGGGCACATGGCTGGAAAATCAACCTCGAGAGCAAGGAGGGTCAAGGTTCAACTATTCAGATTATCATCCCGGTTAAAATGAAATGATTTATGGGAAAGCCTCTGGTTCTTTATGTTGAGGATGATGAAACGTTAAAATTCATCACCACGGATAATCTCGAACGCGAACAATTTAAGGTTATTGCTGCAACAGATGGAGTAGAGGCATGGGAATTGTTCCTGCAGCAACCACCGGATATTTGTGTGCTGGATGTAAACCTTCCCGGAATGGACGGATTTACTCTCGCCCGGCAAATCAGGGAAACCAATCAGGATGTTCCGATTATTTTTGTTACAGCCAAATCATTGAAGGAGGACAAATTGGAAGGTCTCCTGTTGGGCGGCGATGATTATCTGGTGAAACCATTCAGCATTGAAGAACTCATCCTGAAAATCCGGATTTTTCTCAGGCGCTCAAAAACCGTTCAGGATCCATCACAGCAAACCCAGATCAGATTTGGCAATTACACCCTTCACCCGGCAAAGCTTATGCTGACCAGCACAGCCGGAGAAATTAAACTCACATACCGTGAAGCTGAGCTACTGAATTACTTCTTAAAAAATCAGGAGGTTCTGCTGGGTCGCGAACAAATATTGGAATCTGTTTGGGGTGGAAACGATTACTTCGCCGGACGCAGCCTCGATGTATACATCTCACGCTTACGGAAATATCTCAACGCCGATCCGAATATTAAAATCGAGAACCGCCACGGCATCGGGTTCCAGTTTATTTTAAAAAATACGTAAAGACGGATGATCATCCGTCTCTACAATATTTTTATCTCGGTAAACCTCCGAAAAACCGTTTGATATTTCTGTGAAATTTATGGAAACTGTCAGGTTGATAATGCATTAAGATACATTGCTTAGTTATCAAATTGACATCCTTGCCCTGCAAAAGTGCCAACGCCTCAGGGGTGTCAGATGACTGTTGTATCCAAATGTTCTGTATCCCTTTGGCCAGGGCATCTTCAACCACCTTTGCTGGTAAGCTCTTCGTAAGCCGCGCGTCCGAATTTTTTCGGATTTCTCGAAACCCCGGCCATGGCAATGGGTTCACTGGAGAGGAATTGCTCGATTTGTTGTTTGGTTGCCATTTTGATAAAAATTTGCACAAAGTTAAAAATTCTATTTTGGTTCGTACCTTTAGGGCAAAACGATTTCATGATGAACTCAACGAATTTTTCAACCGAAACCCGTGAAATAAGAGATGTCAAACGCGTGCTTCTCAAAGATTATGGCCATCTGTTTATCAGCCAGGGTGAAGAGGAAAGTCTCCGTATCGAAGGTGAACCCGATGTGATCTCTACCGTCAAAACTCTTAACAGGGAAGGCGAACTGGTGCTGGATATCGATGCCGGTTGGTTCGATAAAACCTGGAGTGCGATGACCAGTGCCGTCGAAGGCCGGGTTCTGAAATATCACCTGATGGTTAAAAGCCTGGATGGGATTTTTGTGCAAGGTGCAGCCAGCGTTAAAATGCAGGGACTGAAAACCGAATCTTTATATCTTACGCTTAAAGGTGCCGGGGAAATAGTAATTATCGGACTCGAAGCCGGTTTGATTGATGTTGACCTGCCGGGTGCGGGCCGGATTTCATTAGCCGGAAAAACGGATCGGCTCCACGTTTCAATGAAGGGTGCAGGGAGTTTTGACGGGCCCCAGCTCGAATCGCGTGAAACAAAGGTCCTTCTCCGTGGTGTCGGCAAAGCAACCGTGTGGTCAACTGCCCAACTGGATGCTACGGTTGAAGGCATCGGCGCCATCGATTATTATGGCAATCCGGTGGTTCGGCAAAATGTTTCTGGTTTAGGCAAAGTGAACGCGCGGAGATAGACTATAACGCCCTGATCTTCAAATTTCTATAAAACGTTTTCGCCCCTGCATGTTTCCCCTGCAACCCGATATACCCTTTTGTTGCGAGTTGTGAGAATGGAGTGCTAAGCCAATCCGGAATTTCACTGCCATCAGGATTCTTTTTGGCACTGGTCCATTTCGACATATCCATGGTGGTCACCGGTTTTCCATTGAGAACTACATAAATCATCTGGCCTTTGCAGGCAATACTCATCCTGCTCCATTCACCCGGTTTTTTTATCGCTTTTTCAGAGGGTGCCAGATGGCCAAAGATCGATGCGCATTGCCAGGTACCGGGCACATTGGCCCATTTCTCATGCGTATCATCGAGGATCTGAATCTCCACCGAATGAGGTATCCAATCCTTTTTGTCGGTGCAATAAACAACCACACCGCTGTTTGCGCCCGGTTCAACGTTGAATTCAAGGTCCAGAATGAAGTTCTCATATTCAACCTTGGAAAAGATAATCTGATCTTCGTCAGCAGTAAAAACCCCTTTGTCGCAGGTCCATACTTTCGGAGTATACTCGGTATCCGATAAATCTTCTTTAAATAATGTCGCCCAGCCTTTAGTATCCGGATGACCTTTTAACGGTAGCGTAACCTGTGCAAAACCAGCCGTAGCTGTGAGCATCATGGATATTAATAATACTGAAATTTTCATAAATGCTTAATTATTAGTTATTAATTATTATTTAGGCATTGCCGGTAAATTCCACCCATCCCGGTAAGTATGCCTGATGTATTCACCGGCACATTCCAGTGCATTGAACTTTGCGTATTGGGTATTGAAATTCGGGTGTCCATCGATAACTTTAAACTCATCGGCAGTAACTATTTTTAACTCCTCGGTTGCAGAGATATTGGTGAACTTCATGTTCTCAGCATCCCATTTCAGGGATTTATTGAGACCCTGCAATCGAATGGCCAGCACGCCCAATAGTACCGCTTCGTTGAAAGGTCCGGAATAGACAAAATTTGATGTGGTTTCTTTCCTGTTTTCGGGCGATTCTTTGCAGGCACGTATCCAATCCTGCTCATGCGGGCCGTCGACATAACCGATTGCTCCCGGAATACGCGGCAGATATGGGCTAACCTGTGGTAAACGCCCCGAAAGCAAACGACTGTTAAAGCCGCCGCAACCGCAGATCAGGGTGTCTTTCGATCCAATAAAAAGGCAACCTCCTAACCCATCGGCCATCAGGTTTTCACCTTCGGGAAGCATTTCGAAAACACTGGGGAGCAATCCCCCATCATACCAATGTACATTAACAACAGGCATGGCTACTTTAGGCATATTATCGCGCGCTTGAAACGAAAACTTCACCGTTTCGGCCTGCGGCGCAGATTCAGTATTGATCAAGGTTGAGCTACCCTGTACTTTTTCAGGATAGCCTAATTTCAATGATTGAAAGACAGGGTCCAACACGTGGCAAGCCATATCACCGAAAGCACCGGTCCCGAAATCCCACCAGCCTCTCCAGTTCCAGGGGGTATAAGCTTCATGGTACGGTCGCAACTTTGCCGGACCGATGAACAGATCCCAATCCAATGTTTTCGGTACTGGCATTACCTGTGCCGGACGTTGCAATCCTTGCGGCCATATCGGACGGTCGGTCCAGGCATGAACTTCCCTGACCTCTCCAATCTCACCATTCCAGATCCACTCACAGAGCTGACGAACTCCATTACCTGAGTTTCCCTGGTTCCCCATTTGAGTGGCAACTCTGTGTTTGGCTGCAAGCCTGGTCAGCAGTCGTGATTCGTAAACCGAGTGGGTAAGTGGTTTCTGGCAATAGACATGCTTTCCGAGTGATAAGGCTGTGGCGGCAATCGATGCATGGGTATGATCAGCTGTCGCAACCATCACTCCGTCAATCGAACCGCTCATCTCATCAAACATTTTGCGCCAATCCCAATAGCGTTTTGCTTTTGGGAATTCTTTAAAACACCGGTCGGCATATTTCCAGTCTACATCACACAATCCCACGATGTTTTCAGTGGCCATCCCCACTAAGTTAGGATGGCCTTTTCCCCCAATTCCGATACCGGCAATGTTAAGCTTATCACTCGGTGCTTTGTGACCAAAACCGCTTACGGTATGACTGGGGATAATGGAAATCCCCGCAGCTGCAATTGCTGTATTTCTTAAAAAATTACGACGCGAATAATTCCTGGATATCATTGGTTTCAGTGTTATTTGGTGGATTGAAGTTCTTTAATCTTGATGTTGCGATACCAGACTTTCGTCCCATGGTTTTGCAGTGAAATATTTCCTTCGACGAATTTCCCCCAATCAGGGAAATTGGACCATTTTCCACTGTTGCGGAGTTTCAGCCATTCCTCGGAATTCTTCTCATATTTTACTACCACTTCACCATTCAAAATTTGTGTCACCTGATTGCCTTCTACAACCAGAAACAGGTGATTCCATTCACCAACAGCCTTGTAAGGTTTTACCATTGGGGGATACATGGCATAATTTGCACCGTTGATCTGCCAATCTTCCAACTTGTCAGGCCAGTTTTCGTGATCTATTATCTGGAACTCCGGACCTGTTTCGTAAGGGAATTTGTATTTCGGATTCTCCACCACCTGGAATATGATACCACTATTAGCTCCTTTGGTAAGCTTATAGTCAACACTAAATGCAAAATCCCGATACTTTTGATTGGTAATGATATCCTGGTCTTCACCACCCCCTTTGCTATTCATGGTCAAAGCTCCATCTTCAATAGTCCAGCAATCAGGAAATACTTTCATATTATACCCATGCCAGCCATCTGTTGTTTTTCCATCAAACAGCAATTTCCAACTGTTTTTCTTTTCTTTGTTAACCAGCGTGTTGGGTGTTGAATTTCTATCCAACTCAGCATAAAGAGATATTGCATCTTTTTTGGTTAATGTACTGCACGAGATAACCGCAATAGCCATTAAACAAAGCGAAATTTCTAACGTTAGTTTTTTCATTTTTATTAAGCCTTTTGATGTTGTGCTAATTATTACTGAAAAATAGTAGTATTTTTCAGCACATCAACATGATCTGAAATGAAAAATCATATGAAAAAAATACTTACCATCGTTTTCCGGTGTTTGCTGATGCTTATTTTTCTTGACGGATCAGTTTTAGCTCAAACCGACAGCAAAATCTTATATTATCCGGGTTTTGATAAAGGGATCAGCGGGGTGGATTTCAATTACAGATCACCATTACCCCAAAATGAAAATGCCTATATCCTCCGGAATTCATTTGAAATTCCGGAAATGAATTGGAAAACTGTATCGGTTAACCAATCAGGCATATCCGGAAAGGTTGCTTTTGTCTTTATGGCAGCTATGTCAACCGACAATCCGGGTCTCGAATACAGGCTGAAAGTTAATAATGAGGAGGTTTTCAACTTTACCAATTCATCGGAGAAATCCTGGTCAGTACAAGGCTCCCAAGGCGGTGAATTGTCATTTTACCAGGCGAAAAATATTCCCGGCGTTGAAGTAAACGGATTTATGATATTAACCCTTCCGGCAAAAAAGATAAAACTTAAAGAACCTTTGGATTTAAAGGTTTCCCTGTTACCGACACAGAAAAATGCATGGATCATCATTTTCAAAAAAGCCATACAATCGGGTACAACACTGAACAACGTGCCGGTATTGGTCAAAGAAAGCGGTGTGGTGAATCAGCAGGTAAAGATCAGTCAGGTCCAATTCCGGAACCCCTGTCGTGTAATATTCACCTCGGGAGGAAAGGAGCTGCTTACCAGCCAGACGAAGATCGGGTTTAACCAGTTCTTCGTTCCGGTTCCAATGGTAAAGTCGGATAAAAAATTGGTTATCAACGCAAAATACGAGAACGGAACCAATGAGCAGCTAAGAATCACGCTGACTCCAGTTAAAAAATGGGAGATGTACCTGGTGCAGCACGCTCATACCGATATCGGATACACCCGCCCGCAATCTGAGATCCTTGCGGAGCATTTGCGCTATATCGATTATGCTCTTGATTATTGCGACCAGACTGACAACCTGCCTGATGATGCAAAATTCCGCTGGACTTGCGAGTCTACCTGGGTGGTCCGGGAATATTTACGAACACGTCCGCAATCTCAGATCGACCGGTTTAAAAATCGGATCGGTGAAGGCCGGATAGAGGTTACCGGGATGTATTTCAATATGGCCGAGATTGCCGATGAGAATATTATGTTCGATTTTCTTCAACCGTTAAGGGAGATTAAAGATCAGGGGATTACAGTAAAAACAACCATGCAGAATGATGTAAACGGTGTTGCCTGGTGTTTACCTGATTATTTAAAAAATACCGGTGTACGGTATCTGACTATGGGAATCAACGAAACACGTTCTATCCTGCCATTTAAGATCCCAACCTGCTTCTGGTGGGAAGCGCCATCCGGGTCGCGCCTGCTCGCTTTCCGGAGTGACCATTATATGACAGGTAATTTTTTCGGTCTGCCTGAGAATAACTCTTTCGATCCGGATAAGCTATTTGAATATTTAAAAAATCTGGAAGATAATACTTATCCGTTCGACCGTATTGCAATTCAGTTTTCCGGATATTTTACCGATAATTCACCTCCGTCAACCGGTGCCTGTGAAATTATTAAAGCCTGGAATGAAAATTATGAATCGCCGAAACTCCGGCTGGCAACTGCCTCAGAGTTCCTGGAATATGTAGAAAAGAATTATTCAGCATCTCTGCCGGTTTACCGGAATGCATGGCTCGACTGGTGGACCGACGGGTTCGGTTCCACTTCGCGTGAAACGGCTAAGGTACGCAAGACCCAAAACCTGATGCAGGTAGACGAGGGTTTATTTGCAATGGTTTCCATGCTGGGCGGCGACTTATCGGTTGACCTGAAAAGCAAAATCGAACATATAAGCGAAAATGCCCTCTTCTTCGATGAGCATACCTTTGGGGCCGATGAGAGTATCGATCGTCCCTATTCCGAAAATTCAACGGAGCAATGGTTGCAAAAAGGGGCGTATGCGTGGGAAGCGTTTAAAAAAGTCACTTTGCTTAATGAAGATGCCCTGGGCCGGATCCAGCCTTATCTTAAAAAGGCAGACTTTCCTGCGATTTACGTTTTGAATTCAATGGGTTGGGCTCGTTCCGGAGTGGTTGAACTTTTTGTGGATAATCAAATAATCCCCTCAAAGAAACAATTCAAAATCATTGATCTTTCAACAAATAGGGAGATTCAGGTTCAGTTGGTCCGAAGCCGGAGTGAAGGAGCCTATTGGGCTTTGAAGGTGGAAAATGTACCTGCGCTGGGTTGGAAAGCCTTTAAAGTTGAAGTAGGCAACCTGGATGCAGTAGCCCCTGATAATAAGGGTGATGTTTTGAAAACAATTGAAAATCAATATTATAGGTTAAGTTTTGATGTTACAACCGGTGCTGTCAGCAGTTGGTACGATAAGGAACTGAAAAAGGAATTACTCGATAAGGAAAATCCCTGGAAAATTGGCCAGCTGGTACGTGAAACCCTTTCCGATAGGAATAATATGAAAGAGACTGTACATACAACCGTTACGAATGTGAAAATGGAAAAGGGTGCAAAAGGGGATTTATGGCAGAGTGTAAAATTTTCAGCCGATCTTGAGGGTTTTGAAAAGGGAACTCCCTTGGCTCCAACCGGGCTGGAATGGGAGATCCGATTGTATAATAAAACCAAATTGATTGAATTTCATTTTCTGGGCAGAAAAGAAATTCTGACCAATCCAGAAGCGCTATATGTCACATTCCCGTTTAATTTGCCCGGTTCACGGATTGTTTTTGAAACCATAGGCGGCACACTGACTCAGGGAAAACAATTGCCAGGTTCGTCGTCCGATTGGAATGTGGCTCAGAATTATGTTTCTGTGAGAAGTGCAGCGGAGCAGATTATAATGGTGAGCGATGAAATCCCGCTTTGGCAATTCGGAGGGTTTAATTTGGGTAAGTTCGAACGGTATCCTAAACCATGCAAACCCTGGCTCTATTCCTGGGTTATGAATAATTACTGGTTCACAAATTTCCGGGCTTTCCAGGAAGGTGGATTTCACTGGACCTATCAGATCACCACTACAAAAGATACGACCAATTCTGCGGCGGCCCAATTTGCCCGGGGAGTGCGTAATCCATTCCTGACCAGGACATTCCCTGCCGGAAAAAATGAACTTATGACTTCTGTTTTCGGGACGGTCAATATCGCTGGATCACCAAACATATTACTCGTCAATGCCAGACCGTCATTTAATAAGCCTGGCAGCATATTAATCCATCTCCGCGAATTGGATGGAAAACCGGGGACATTAACAATCTCTTCGGCAATTGAAGGGCGGCCTATACGCAGAATGGCGGAAGTCAATGTGATCGGAGAGGAAATTGGCCAGCCTTTGGAATCAGTTAAACTAAATCCGTTTGAAGAAAAATTCATTCAGATAGAGTATTGACGATAGGTGACGAGTTTAGAGATTCGAAGACCAATTCTGAATTTTGAAGTGTAAGATTCAGGTTGGGGTCAATATAGCAATTGGTCAATATGCCAATGAGCTAATGCTTCGATCATCCGGGTAAATTAACCATCAGAGCTCACTTGAATCTGTAACTTCAGCATTCAGAATTGGTCTTCGAATCTCTAAATTTCTACTTCTTAACGAAGTTCCCCGTCTGGTAATCCTCAAATGCCTGATAAAGCTCTTCCTTCGTGTTCATTACGATCGGTCCGCGCCAGGCGATCTCTTCATGAAGCGGCTTACCTCCGATCAGCAGGAAGCGGGCGCTGGTTTTGTCCGATGCAATAAATATCTGATCGCCGGAGATCAGTTTTACTAAAGTTCCGGCTCCAATGCGATTTGTCATTTGCTGGTCGAAGTAGGCTGACCCTTCAAACACATAAGCAAAAAAGGTGTGATCCGGATTGACATCAAAAGTTTGCTGGATACCCACTGGTACGGTCATATCCATAAACAGCGGTTTAACCACAATATCTTTAACCGGACCTGTGAATTCACCAAATTTGCCGGCGGCAAGACGGATGTGGATACCTTTCCAGTCGAATGCAGGGATGAGATACGCGGGAATATCCTGGTACCGGGGTGCCATCATTTTATGCGAAGCCGGGAGGTTTACCCACAACTGAAACCCGCTCAGCACACCGTCAAATTTCTGAGGCATTTCCTGGTGAAGAATGCCGCTTCCGGCAGTCATCCATTGAATATCACCGGATTTAATAACCCCTTTGTTTCGCATGCTATCCTCGTGCTCCACCTCCCCGGAAAGCATATAGGTCACCGTTTCAATCCCGCGGTGAGGATGCCAGGGAAATCCTGCCATGTAATCAACTGGATCATCCGATCCAAAATGATCGAGCATCAGGAAAGGATCTAACCATCCTTTGCGCGGATATCCAAACACCCGCTGCAACTTCACTCCGGCCCCTTCTAAAACCGGTGTGCTTCCAAGTGTGCTTTCAATTTTTCTGATCATGGCATCATGGTTTTATTCTTTCAGCGATTCCTTAATTAATTGAAAGGTCCGTTCAATATCATTGTCAAGACCAACCGAAAAACGAATCAATCCTTCCGATAACCCCATTTCGTGCTGAATGTAATCAGGAATCTCCGAAGAGGTGCTCTTTCCCGAATTGCTGAACAGGGTTTTGAAATATCCAAGACTAACGGCCAGGTAGCCAACTCCTTTCATTTCCATCGCTTCCATAACTTTACTTGACTTCTCAGCGGTTATCAGGTCGATGGCAATCATGCCTCCAAAACCAAATCCCGGATTCATCATCGATTTCAAAAGCTCATGGCCAGAATGTTCCGGTACTCCGGGGTATATGAATTTCAGTCCAATTGTTTTGAATTTATCTGCAAGATATTGAGCATTATAACTGTGCTGCTTCATACGGATATGAAGAGTATGAAGATTTTTTAAAATCGATGAGGAACGCATGGGATCGAGCGCTGGTCCAAGCAGCATGGCGGTACCATTATTGACATCAATCAGGGAACAAATGTATTCAGTTGTTGAACAGATGGCTCCTGCCAGGCAATCGTTTTTCCCGTTGATGAATTTGGTCATGCTGTATACCGTAATATCGGCTCCCAGGCGGCACGGCGATACAATCATTGGCGTAAACGTATTGTCAACAATAAGTTTTGCTCCATGGGCATGGGCAATTTTCGAAAGCGCCGGAATATCCGAGATCTGAAGCATCGGATTGGTCATCGTCTCCGTGTAAATAAGCTTGGTATTTGGTCTGATGGCCTTCTTAACTGCGACAAGATCGGTGATATTTACAAAGGTGACTTCAATATTGAATTTTTTGATCCAGTTGCTCAGAAAAGCAAACGTACCTCCATAACAGGTTACACTGGAGACAATGTGGTCACCTGAGGTTACTCCATGCAGCAGTGCGCAGGTTATTGCGCTCATTCCTGAAGAGGTCACCCATGCAGCTTCCGTGCCTTCCATTGCGGCCAGTGCATCCGATAGATATTTGTTACTGGGATTCCAATGGCGGCTATATAAAAAACAACCCTGTGTTTCTCCGTGGAAAGTATCGGCCATGGTTTTGGCCTGCATAAAAGTAAAGGTGGCACTGTCGGTAATCGAAGGGTTAACATCTCCATACTCACCAAACTGCAGCAGGTCCTGGATATTTGAAGCCGGATCAAAAGATTTCATGAAATCACGTATTTAGATTAGAATTTCTTTACCAAAATACGCAAAATTTGCCTAATAAAATGCGTGCCATTGCACTTGTCATCCCCGCGAAGGCGAGGATCCCACAATGCTACTCCGAGTTATGCCATAAACCCCGCCAGCACGATCGCCGTAATGGCTTCCAGTACTACTGGCACCCGCAAGGCAATACAGGTATCATGCCGACCGCCGATCATCAGTTCTTCAAGCTTTCCGCTTTCGAAATTGATGGTTTGCTGAGGTTGTGATGTGCTTGAAGTAGGCTTGACTACAACCCTGAAAACTAAATCATTGCCGTTGGTCAATCCACCG
Source organism: Porphyromonadaceae bacterium (assembly GCA_007280905.1). Lineage (GTDB taxonomy): Bacteria > Bacteroidota > Bacteroidia > Bacteroidales > UBA12481 > UBA12481. Next base: position 24,591 of record QYQM01000061.1, read on the forward strand.
TTGATTCCACCAGCATGATTCGTAGCGGTTTTTCCATCCAGGGATGTGATCCGGTCGTTATGCTCGGATCCTTTCATCTTTGCAGCTGCGAACCCGCTGCCGAATTCAATGCCTTTAACAGCAGGGATGGCAAATGCTGCATGAGCCAGCATTGATTCCACGGAATCAAAGAAAGGCTCACCTATCCCAATAGGCATGGGCGATGCCACGCATTCAATGATCCCTCCGATGGAGTCTTTTTCTTCTATAGCTCTGGCAATAGCTGCTTCAATGTCACTGTTGCCACCTGCTTCCACGAGCCGGGCTGATATCTGGATCGCTCCGATCATTTTTTTTGCCACTACCCCGGCTGCTACCAAAGCCAGGGTTAGCCTTCCGCTGAAATGTCCGCCACCCCGATGGTCATTGAAACCATCAAACTTCATCTTTGCTACCCAATCTGCATGCCCGGGTCTGGGCTGCTTCAGGATATGGTCATAGTCTCCTGATTTAATATTTTTGATTTTCAAATACTATAGTCAATGGAGCTCCCGTGGTGTATCCATTAAACCATCCTGATACAATTCTCGGCTGATCGGCCTCCACTCGTGGTGTGGTACCTCTTGCTCCCGGTTGCCGGCGTCGGATATCATCCGTAAAATCTGTTTCTGATAATGGAACACCCGGTTTGCAACCATCTATTGTGATGCCAAGAAGCGGACCATGTGACTCGCCGAAAATGCTGACCCTGAAACGATTACCGAAACTATTCATCGATTCTTCCTCCCAAAGATTTAATATCCTGATAGAAACCAGGATAAGATTTTGCTACACACTCTGCACCGGTGATTTGTACCGGAGTACGTGCAATCATGGCCACTGTTGCGGCAGCCATCGCAATCCGATGGTCTCCATGTGAATCCACCTCGCCGGTTTTCATCAGCGATGGCCCTGTAACATACAGATTTCCATTTTCCACGCGTATGGATATTCCTAATTTGTAAAACTCTTCCTGCAACACCTTGGCACGATTACTCTCTTTATGGATCAGCCGCCCCACTCCTTCAATCCGGCTTACCCCATTGCAATGTGCCGCAAGAGCCACCAGAGGAGGGAATAGATCCGGACAATGTGTGGCATCAAAATCAAATGCTCTTAATTCATCCCGGCTTACGGTTACACAGTTTTCACCGATCTCAACCCGGGCACCGGCATAACCAAGAGCCTTCAGAATCTGGCGATCAGCCTGCAACGAATCCGCCTGCAGTCCGCTCACCGTAACCCCTCCCGCCAGAGCACCGGCTACCAGCAGAAAAGCCGCTCCACTCCAGTCCCCTTCAACAGTAATAGTCGCAAGCCGGTACTTTTGTTTACCCGGGATGCAAAATGTCTCATATTGATGGTGCGATACCGAAATCCCGAATTGTTTCAATATATTGATTGTCAGATCAATATATGGTAAACTCTGCAAATTATTGACCGTAATTTCTGAATCTCCCTTGATAACAGGCAAAGCCATCAGCATGCCGGTTAGTAATTGTGACGATACCGATCCATCGATAGTGGCCTTGCCGCTTTTCAGCGGGCCTTTTATCCAGACCGGCAGAAATCCATCCTGGGATTGACAGCGGCAACCCAGTTGATTCAATGAATCCGTAATCATCTGTACCGGACGTTTTAGCAAAGAACCGGTGCCGTTCATCAACATGGTCTGATCGGCAAGCGCAGCGATCGGCGAAAACATCCGTAAACTCAATCCGGCCTCACCGCAATCCAGCTTCTGTCCTATTGGATTAAAACCGCCTTTGATAACGAGGTGATCCCCCAGGTCATCAACGGAGGCTCCCAATTGCCGGATGATTCCCATGGCTGCCTTTGCATCATCGCTCCGCGACGGATTCCGGATAATCGTTGTCCCCCTGGTCAGCAAGGCCCCGGCTAACGCTCTCTGAGCATAACTCTTCGACGGCGGTGCAACAACCTCTCCCGATACCTTCGACCTCTGAACCGTTATCTGCATAATTTGATCTTCAATTCCCTAAATTTAATCATTCTCCCCTTCTAAAAGTCTTATCGTCTTAAAGTATTAAAGTCTTCTCACTCCCCGTTCATAATCTTTGTTTGTGTGTTGATGGATTCCTGATGTATCGCCATAAATAATTTTCGGATAAACTCATCCGACAATCCTTTTGATTGCCCTTCCGCCAGGTATTTTGATATGATCTGATCCCAGCGTGCCGGTTGAAGGATGGTTACTCCGTTATCTTTTTTGCACTGACCAATACCGGCAGCCACTTTCATACGGTCTTCGAGAATATTAAGCAATTCCTGGTCGAGGCGGTCGATCTCGCCTCTGAGTTCTTCAAGCTTGTGAATGAACCCGTTGCTTCCGGGATCAGTCCGGCGGAGAATCAGATGATCCAGCAATTGGCCCAATTCTTCCGGTGTAATCTGCTGACGGGCATCCGACCAGGCATTGTCAGGATCGGGATGCGTTTCAATCATCAGGCCATCATAATTCAGGTCCATAGCCTTTTGCGAAATTTCTTGCAATAAATTCCGGCGGCCGGAAATGTGGCTCGGATCACAGATAAGGGGTAAATCAGGTCTCAATCGTTTTAATTCAATAGGAATCTGCCAGTTGGGTGAGTTCCGGTAACGGTTTTCTGAAAAGCTGGAAAATCCTCTGTGCACAGCAGCAATCCGCGTAATTCCAACCTTCTCCAATCGCTCGATTGATCCGATCCATAAGTCCACATCGGGATTCACAGGGTTCTTTACAAAGATCGGAATATCCACCCCGCTAAGCGCATCAGCTATCTCCTGGATCGTAAAAGGGTTGACAGTAGTTCTGGCTCCGATCCACAGCATATCCACACCATATTTCAGGGCTTCGTAAACATGCTGTGCATTAGCTACTTCAGTGGTGGTGAGTAGCCCCGTCTCCTCTTTAACCATTTTGAGCCATTTTAACCCCTTAACTCCAACTCCTTCAAAAGAATTGGGACGGGTACGCGGTTTCCAGATTCCGGCACGGAATACCTGTGTTCGTGTTGCCTTTAAACGTCGTGCAGTTTCCAGAACCTGCTCTTCTGTTTCGGCCGAACAGGGCCCGGCTATTACCATCGGCCTCGTAGCATCGAGATTCCATCCGGCAAACGGAGGTGTAGTTATTTTTGATTCCATGGGTTCAATTTTAATGTTTTTTGAATAATATTAGCTTTTTTTATCAGTTCTCTAACTTTCTTTGTTTCACCAGATTGGATCAAGTCCTTAAACTGAGTCATCTTCTCAATATAGGTTTCCATAACTTCCACTACATTCTCGCGATTCTGATCGAAAACAGGCACCCACATATCCGCCGAGGATGCGGCCAGCCTTACGGTACTGTCAAATCCTCCCGAAGCCAGGTTCAGAATGTTTTTTTCATTCTGCTCCTTATCCAGAACGGTCAGGGCCAAAGCAAACGATGTCAGGTGCGAAATATGCGAAACATAGGCTGTATGAAGGTCGTGTTCCTTTGAACTCATGAATATCAGCCTCATATTCATCGCCATGTATAAATTTGTGATTGTCTCCAATGCCTTCGGATGGCTCTGCGACATATCACAAATGATCCCGACTTTTTTATTGAAAAGCCCGGGCAAGGCAGCCTCGGGACCAGAGAATTCTGTACCTGCCATTGGGTGGGAGGGTACATAATTTGAACGTTTGGGATGGTTTTTAACCTGCTCCGTAATGCTCATCTTGGTTGATCCAACATCTGTTACCGCCTGATGGGTCACATAATCCAGAACAAACGGCAACAAGCTGAGAATGCCGTCAACCGGGATAGCCAGGATGATCAGATCCGATTGCTGAATACCATCGACCAGCTTGGCAACCTCATCAACCAAACCCCTCTCAAGAGCGATTTTTGCATAAAAAGGGTTCTTTTCCACACCGATTACCCGTTCTGAAAATCGCTTAGTCTTTAATTCCAGGCCGATAGATCCCCCGATCAGACCCAGGCCGATGATACATACTGTCATATTATTTTTCCATTAATTCTATCTATCGCACTGCTGATTACCTCTTTCGGCTGGCACAAAGAAACCCTTATATATTGGTCCCCCTGTGGCCCGAAAATGAATCCCGGGGTGATAAACACCCTCTTCTCCAATAATATCCGATCAGCTAAACTTTGACCGGAGGCTTCTATCGATGGAATCTGCGCCCAAACGAAAAGCCCCGATTGATCTTTGTCGTACGTGCATTTCAACTTTTCCAGCAGGGCATAGGCCATCACCTTGCGCTCCCGATAAATGGAGTTGATACCTTCATACCACGCAGGACCCGCTTCAAGTGCTTTGATAGCTGCAAGCTGCATCGGTTTGAACATGCCGGAATCCATCTGGCTTTTAAAGCGCATCAGGTAATCGAGATACTCTTTTCGGCCTGCCACCATCCCGATCCGCCAGCCAGCCATATTATGTGATTTGCTTAAACTGTTTAGCTCAAGCGAAGTTTCAATGGCATCCGGTACAGCTAAAAGACTGATTGGTTGATCATTCAAGATAAAACTATACGGATTGTCATTCACCAGCAAAATCTTGTGATACTTCGCAAAAGCAACCAGCTCTTCAAAAAGTTCCTTTGTTGCCCTTTTGCCGGTAGGCATGTGTGGAAAGTTGACCCACATCACCTTAACCTGATGCAAACCAAGCAACTCGATGAAGTTTAAATCGGGCAGCCAATTGTTTTCAGGCAAAAGCGGATAAGTGATGACCTTTGCACCCGCCAGCCTGGTCACAGCGGCATAGGCCGGGTATCCCGGATCCGGAACCAATGCTGCATCTCCCGGACTCAGGAACGACATCGCAATGTGCATCAATCCCTCCTTCGATCCAAATAGCGGCAATATCTGGCTCTCCGGATCAAGCTCTGCTCCATAAGATCTTGAATACCATCCTGCAAAAGCTTTGCGCAAATCCGATATGCCCTGATAGGGCTGATAACCATGCGCTTTTTCATCACGGGCCTGAATGGCAAGTTCCTCAATAACATCTGCTTCGGGTGCCTGATCGGGACTTCCAACCCCCAGGTTAATTACCGGTTCCCCGGTGAGGTCCATCTCCCTGATTTGCTTTAGTTTGGTCGAGAAATAGTACTCTTCCAATCCTTCAATCCTTGCCGAAGGTTCAATCAGTATTTTTTTCATTGGATATGTTTTCCCTGTATGTATTCACCCAGAATAGATAATTCGTGCGTTAGCGGACGGATCGCATCGAGCGCCTGCCGGTACCTGACCGGATCATCAAACGTAAGATCGACCAGAAAATGATATTCCCACTCCTGACCAATGATCGGAATCGATTGAATTTTTGTCAGGCTGATCCTGTAAAATGAAAAAATTGAAAGCACTTGCGACAGGCTGCCGGTTTCATGTGGGAGGGTGAACGACAAGGATGCCTTATCCGGATGATCCACTTTAAATGGTTGAATGCCATTGGGTTTATACATCAGAAGAAAACGAGTAAAGTTTCGTTTATTAGTCTCGATGCCATGTGCCAGGATATCCAGTCCGTACATTTCAGCAGCCCGTTCACCGGCAATTGCTGCCGACCCGGCCAACCCCTTTTCAGCTATCCGCTTGGCGCTTGCGGCAGTATCATCGGCCTCGATCAGGCGGATTCCCGGATATTCCCTGAAAAAGGTTCGGGTTTGTGCAATAGCCATATAATGGGAATAGGCTTCCCTGATATTCTCAATGGACTGGCCGGGTAAAGCCATCAGATGCTGGCTGATGCGTAAAAAAATCTCGCCAAAAACCGTAAATCCGGAATCCCGGAGTAAAACATAATTGGGAAGGAGGGATCCTGCCACAGTATTTTCAATAGCCATTATGGCTACATCTGCCTTTCCGGTTTTTACCGCTTCAAATAAATCCTCGAATGCCACGCAAGGCACAAGCTCTACTTCGCGGTCCGGAAAATAGTCGCGGGCGGCCTGGTCATGGAATGATCCTGCTATCCCCTGAATCGCTGCCCTTATGGTATCTGTCTCTTTCATAGTTAACGTATAAAAATAAAAATCCCGGTCTTTTGGACCGGGATTCGCTTATATTGATCTTTTTCTTAGCCTAAATTCTGATCATGGCGTTCCCGGTCGAGCTTTTATAATAAAAGCCGAAAAAGAAGAAGAAAAAATAATATACTCCGGAAAACGCTTGCATAATTATTTACTATCAGGGATCAAAAGTAGAAACCGATTCTGAATAAACAAACGAAATCTTAAAAATTGTTATTTTCACCCTTTCTAATGTGCGAATTAGCTAATTAATAATCAACCAAACTACCATGAAAGTCCTGACTCCCGTAACGTCCGTAACCCCCGTAACGTTCTTTTCGCTCTTCACTCTCTTGTCGTTCTTCTCCCTTTTTTCATCATGTACTACCAAAGAGTTTCACGTTTATTCCGATCCTGCATATAGTCAGCGGGTTGAGGCCCGATTCAATGAAAGGAAGACTCTGGCTGCAAAACGGGACACTGCTTTATTCGGGGTATTTAATCAGAATTTAACTGTTGCCGAACAGGAAGGTCTGAAATTTCTGTATGCCTATATGCCTCTCAATGATTTGGCTGATTATAATGGCGATTTTTATCTTAATCAGGTTCGCTGGAGCCTGAATGCCCGTGAAACTTTTGCCTGGGGAAAATCAATCCCCGAAGACCTGTTTCGTCATTTTGTGCTTCCATACCGTGTCAACAATGAAAACCTCGACACGGCACGTATTGTCTTTTTCAGGGAATTGAAGGACCGGATTAAAAATATGACCATGCTCAACGCAGCACTTGAAGTAAATCACTGGTGCCATGAAAAGGTGACTTATCGGGGAAGTGATATCCGTACATCTGCCCCATTGGCTTCATTAAGAACGGCTTATGGCCGTTGCGGAGAAGAGTCGACCTTTGCAGTGACCGCCCTCCGGGCCGTGGCCATTCCTGCCCGCCAGGTATACACCCCCCGCTGGGCCCACTCAGATGATAACCATGCCTGGGTGGAATTCTGGGCCGATGGCAAGTGGCATTATATGGGAGCCTGTGAACCTGAATGTGTTCCCGATCTGGGCTGGTTCACCGAACCTGCCCGACGGGCCATGCTCATCCATACTAAAGTTTTTGGCGATTATAAAGGCGGTGAGCGGGCTGAAAACCGCGAAACCAACTATGCTCTGATCAATACGCTATCTACCTATGCTCCAACCAAAGAGATTCACGTTCAGGTCCGTAATGCTGAAGGTACACCCGAAAAAAATGCTTCTGTTGAATTCCAGTTGTATAATTATGCAGAGTATTATCCGATTTCAATCAAAAAGACCGATGAAAACGGATCATGCAGTTTTGTTAGCGGTTTTGGCGATTTACTCGTGTGGGCTCATACCGACAATCATTTCGGCTTTAAAAAGATTACGGTGGCGGATATTGATACACTCAAACTGATAACTGATCAGGAACCTTATGATGGACTCAGTATGGAATTCGATATGGTACCGCCGGTTCAACGGGAACCTTTCCAGATCGCCAACGATTGCCGTGATCAGAATAACCGGATGCTCCAAAGGGAAGATTCTATCCGCGGTGCCTATGAAAAAACCTTCCGCACGGAAGAGCAGGCCCGTAAATTTGCCGCTTCCCTCAATCTGGATCCCGATCAAATCTGGAACTTCATTTCCCGCAGCCGCGGCAACTATGCCGAAATCGAAACTTTCCTGAAATCTACTGATCCTGCTTTTCGATCCACTGCCCTTCAACTCCTTGGCCTGATCGCCGATAAGGACCTTCGTGACACAAAGGCTGGCATCCTGCTAGATCATCTGCCTAATGTAGTGGTCACCCCGGCGAAGGCCGGGACCCCGTCCCTAACTACGAATGCCGACCTCTTTAACCCCCGCGTAGCAAACGAAATGCTCGTAGCCTACCAGAAATTTTTAATCTATAAATTCAGACAGGCATTTATCGATGAAATGCGTCAGAGCCCGAAGAATTTCATTAACTGGATCCGGCAGGAGATCAAAATCATCCCTTCTGAGAACTATTACAACACCCCGCTAACCCCTGTAGGAGTTTATAATCTGAGAGTGGCCGATGAGGAATCGCGAAAAATATTTGCTGTTGCCTGCTACCGGACTTTTGGCATCCCTTCCCGGCTGAAACCGGGAACATTGGAAGTTGAGTACTGGTTCCGGGATCGTTGGTATAGCGCTGATTTTGGTATATCTGCCACAAGCCCACAACCTGAAGCAACGCTGATTCTCACCAGCGATCCGTCCAATCCCGTTAAGCCTCAGTATGAAACTCATTATACTCTTGCCCGATATGAAAAAGGGAAATATAAAACCATGGCTTATGGCAATGATAATTCCGGTGATCCTCTGACTAGTCCGCTAACACTCGCACAGGGTCATTATCTACTTGTAACCGGAAATCGTGTTCCCGGGGGGAAAGTCCTCAGTAACCTTACCTTTTTTAAATTGACAGCCGGCGAAAAGAAGGAAATGATGATCACCTTGCGGAAGTCCGGTCAGGCCACGGTAGTGATTGGAACGCTCAGCCCGGTTTGGCCGGTTAAGCCGATGGACCGCAATTCTTTTGATTGGAAACAGATCCTTGCTACCGATCGGGCAATCATCTGCTGGATAGAGCCGGATAAAGAACCATCCAAGCACGTTTTTCAGGATCTGGGAACCCTGAAAAAAGAAATCGATAAGCTTGATTGCCCATTCATCTTCCTGATTCCTGAAAATAAATTGCCCGCTGGATTCACATCCGATACCTGGAAGAACCTTCCTTCATCATCCCGTTTTGTAACCATACCGGATTTGTCTTCATTGGCGGAGCTGGAAAAAGTCGCGGGAAAAAGCCTGGCCGGCCAGTTCCCGATTGTTATCAGGATCAATAAAGATGGGAAAGTGACTTACCTTTCGTCCGGTTATAAAATTGGTATCGGTGAGGAAATCATTAAGGATTTGCTGATGAGATGATGTGCTGATTATTTGATGTGCTGATGTGCTAATGTGCGTGAGAAAAAAGGTGGACCACCCGGGCCACCCCTTATGTTCTTATCCCTCTTATCGTTCTTATCTTTCTTAACGTCTTATAGTCTTATCGTTCTTACCGTCTCCCTCTCAGTTTGATTTCCTTCGTTACCCCGTCCTGGGTCACGGTGGCGATGTTGTCGCATTCGACATCACCGTAATCAACGGTGATATCGCTCTGGCCTTCAAGTGTAATGACTTTTACTCCCTTGCGGATCCAGCGGCAATTGTTGCTAAGCACCAATGGTTCGGTGATGACCCATGAAAAAATATTTCCGTCTCTCCTGGTTCCGGCGGCATGGCCCGTAAGCTGAAATGCATCATCCGACCGGTCGCGCAGGGTTTCAACACCGCGGGTCTGTACTCTGATATGAATGGCTTCGCGAGTGCGGATAACCCCTTCAATGGTAGTAATCTGGCCCCCGACAATGGTTGATGTCCAGGTAGGATTGCCATCTGCGCGATTAAAGGTGGTTGTATTCGTTCCCTCAACCTTATTGTCGTTTACATAATAATTATCAAAAGTGATCACCTTTGTCCAAGCTCTGCCAAACTGCGGTGCACTCATATTGATGATGATTTTCCCTTTCTTGACCACACTGTCGCGAACCATGCATCCTTCGGTTCCAAAATCAATCGTGATGGTTTTTGGCCAGGTCACCCGGTCCATAGGTTCAACCGTAACCGTTCTGCAATCATTAAAACCCGATTTCAGTTCTCCAAAAAAGATATCCGAAGTATATTCAACCTCGTCCAGCGCATCATCCAAAAGATCTGAACTCAGAATCTGATCCTGGATATTATTTAGCGTCTGAGGAGCTAAAGCAACCTCTTCCTGCTTGCATGCTGAAAAAGCCACCAGACTCATGGCAACAAGTACCGGAACTATTTTTTTCATACTCTGATTTTTTTAGCGTTTGATGTTTAGACAAAGTTCTTAAGAAATGGTTTAATCATCAAAAGGAATCCATCTCCCGGTATGCCGCTATCACTCTTGCATCTCCCACTTTACCAGGCAGCGATTTCCCGTGTTCCATGCAAAGAGTGCCATCAAATCCTTTTTCAAAAAGAAACTTGAATATGTTTTTGTAATTGATTTCACCGGATGTAGGTTCATTTCTGCCGGGATTGTCGCCCAGATGAAATGCACCTATCTCGCTGTAAGAGGCTTCGATATTCGGAATCAGATTCCCTTCAGTTATTTGCTGATGGTATAGATCGTTGACTATCTTGATATACGGACTGTTCACTGCCCGGCAAATCAGATAAGCCTGGGGAATCCTGGTCAGGAAAAGTCCGGGATGATCATGGAGGGTATTCAACGGTTCGAGTACCATGGTTAATCCGGCCGGCTCAAAAATCCCGGCACAATACCGAAGGTTCTCGATCACATTGGCAGTCTGATAATCCCAATGCAAACTTTCATCATACCTTCCCGGTACCACCAGGGCCCATTTGGCATTGGTCCTTTTGGCAACCTCAACACCCTGTTTCATCCGGTCAAGTAATAAGGTACGCTTCTCCGGATCGCTGGTCACGAAAGAAGTCACTCCAAAATCAGCATACAACACAAACGGGCCCAGATCCATTCCCAGCCGGGACAGTTCAGCAGCAATCTTCTGCTGTTCCTCCACAGGCCTGTCCATCAGTCCATTATCAAAAATAGCCCGAAAACCTTGTTCATTGCAAAACCGGATATTATCGATCGGATCACTACTCCCAACCGTTTCCCTGAACATTCCGATTGACGGTGCATACTTAAGTTTGAATGGCCCTGTCTCAGCGGACTTATTCCTTTGTCCTTGATCCTGAGCCTTGAGTATTGTTGGGGCTGCCACTGCTGCTGCTGCTGCTATTGCCGCTTTCTGAATAAACCCCCGCCGACTGTTTTTTTTCTGGTCCATGGGATTGATTATTATCCTACAAATGCTTCGCCTGGTATGGGTACGGTCTTAGATACATCATTTACCGGACCGAGGACATAAACCTTCGGTCCAAGATTCAGATCGGAGTTCATCATCTCATCATAGGTTACCTCTTTACCGGTATAAGCTGATATCCTTCCCATGATCCCGACCATCGTGGAGATCGCGGTGTTTTCAGCCTCATTGATGGGCTTATTGGTCCGTATTGAGGTAACCAGGTCAATGTGTTCCTGATCATATGGCCCCACAGCGATACTCTTTTCTCCTTGGGCATCAACTATATATGGGAATGTCCAGATATCCTTCCCGGCAAGGTCAACCAGCCTGATGTTGTTTCCATTCAGAAGAGCAGCACCTTCGGCTCCCTGAATTCTTTCAAATACCCCACCACCGCAGCCATTGATCTGGCGGCACATACTATGCAAATGACGGCCATCTTCGAATACATAGTCGACGCTGAAACTGTCATATTGATCGCCTGTAACCCTGCGCTGCCTCGAACCAAATCCCAGAGCCTTTACCGGATGAGCTCCAAAGAACCATAGCCCGACATCAATATTATGTACATGCTGCTCAACGATATGATCGCCCGATAACCAGGTCCAGTTCACCCAGTTGCGGATCATGGCTTCCATCTCGCTCCATTCGGCTTTTGGATTCGTATGCCATAATTTGTCCTGGTTCCAGTAAACATTACCCCCGGTGATTTCACCAATAACTCCGCCGGCAACCTTTTTGTAGATCTCTACATAATCGCGTTGATGCCTGCGCTGGGTTCCGGTAATCACGGATAGTTCCATTGCCGCAGCCTTTTTAGCCGAACCCATTATGGAACGAGCCCCAACTGGATCAACTGCTACCGGCTTTTCCAGAAAACAATGTTTCCTGGCCTGAACCGCAGCTTCAAAGTGTATAGGTCGGAAATAGGGTGGAGTAGCCAATAATGCTATGTCAATATTCGTCTGAAGAAGTTTTTCATAAGCATCAAATCCGACGAAACAGTTTTCGTCAGCGATATCCTGGTTCCAGTCGGCCTTTAACTTGGCCCTGCTTTCGGCCAGTCTATCCGGCAGGAGATCTGCCAGAGCAGTGATTTTTAAATTCGGGCCTGCACTGAGAAAATTCATAGCAGCACCGGTACCCCGACCGCCGCAACCGATCAGGCCGGCCTTCAGTTCCGGACCATCAGGTGCCTTGTTCAATAAGGTACATAAAGTATAATCAACAGCCTTTCCTTTACTTTTTGGTGCACAGGAGGTGATGAGCGCAGGACTGATTGCCCCGATAGCTCCAACGGCCGCAGCACGGCCAAGAAAATTCCTTCTTGAAAGATTTGTTTTATTTGACATGGCTTTTAGTATATAATGTTTATCAAAAGTTTAATTGGTTCAGGTTGCAGGTTGGGAGTTGCGAGTGGTCAGTTGTTATGGTTGTTGTGTTGGTTATCGGTTATCCATTATCGGAACTCAATATATAAATTCCGAATTTAGTAATAAGTTCTTATTCAGTCTTCTCTTTCTTTTCTTTCTTAACGTCTTCTGTCTTTTGTCTTCCCGTCTTAAAGTCTTCCCGTTGACGTGTCGTATTCACAAATCACCCTGAATCCTACATAAAAACAATCCGAATACCACCAGATACTCTTTGGTGACTGCGGATCGGTCCTGAGCCAGGATTGTGTTTGTGTGAATTCCCGAGCCGCAGACCGTACCTGGTCAGCCTGGCTTTTATAACTTCCCCCTCTTACAACATGTTCGGTTCCCGAGGATGGTCCCTTCGGGTCGGTTACTACCCCCTGGTATTTGGAATAGGTGTCAGGTGCATACCAATCGGAACAGAATTCCGCAACGTTGCCAAGCATATTCTTTAATCCATACGCGTTCGCAAGCACAAATGAAGGCTCCTGGGTTTTTGCCTGGCTATTCTCTTTATAAACCACAAACCGGTTAATCATCGTGGTATCTTTCTTCGAGGAGAGGAATTTCGATTTTACGAAAGTTTTCGGGTTGCCTTCAAAGAAATAAGGAGTCTCTTTCCCGGCCCTTGCAGCATATTCCCATTCTGCCTCTGTTGGCAACCGATAAGTTTTACCGGTCACGATTGATAGCCATTTGCAATAGGTAAGGGCGGCATTAAAACTGGCCGATATAACTGGCCGTTTTCCCTTGCCCCAGTTCTGATCGGGTTGTCCATAGGGCGGGGTTGCACCGATAATGGCATCGACCGTGGTTACCGTATTTAAATCAGTTTTTACTGCAGTTTTACCTTGTCGGGCAGTCTGGGAGTAAAACGCCAGATATTCATTCCAGCTGACTTCAACCTCGCCCATAAAGAACTGACTGACCTGTACCTCTTTAGCCGGACCTTCATCAGGTTTGCGATACGACTCATTATCCGGACTTCCCATTTTAAATGTTCCGCCTGCTATGGCGACCATCTTAAACGAAACTCCGGTTTTGGGTATTTTCTCTATGTAGGATTCGAACTTCTCAACTTTGGCCGGTTCCGTAAAAACCTCCCCGGATACAACCTCTTTACCAAACCCGGCGTTTGCTTTGTGTGAATAGTTCGGATCATAATGGCCGGCATTCAGGTGACAGTTAATGCATCGGATATCTTCGCCTTTTTTTATCTGTGCATCATAATACAAATGTGCATCCGATCCTTCCTTGGTTAGCTTCGCCGGATATAGGTTGGGATGGCATTTCAAACAAGTGGATTCAAATACATAACCTTTTGCATAGTCAAGCTTTGATTTGGCATCCCAGTTGAATGAGGCTGAGTCCTTAAACCAATAGCTCCAGAGATCCCTTAACCCGGTACGGGCCTTTTCAGGAAGATAGCCATGGCCTTGCGGAGGAAGGTGACAGTCAACACAATGCGTCCGAAAACCACTCCGGGTTTCATAATGGACAGATTTTTTCCAGGATAGGTCTGCCTGAGGATGGATGTGGCAGGAAATACAGTATTTGTCACTTGATGTAGCTTCAACAGCCTTATTTCCAGCTAAAATTAACACGATTCCGATGACCAGGCCAGGAACAAAAAAAAGCCAAATTCGTTTCACGCGTAAAATTGTTTTAAAAATCGCAGCAAGATAATAAATTGACCACAGACCGACCAACCCCAAACCTGGAAATCTGTATCAAACTTAAACCTTACCTGGATCTTAAACTTCGGAATTCAGAATTCTAAATTCAGATCTCAGACGGATCTCATCCGGATCTCTTGAAAGCCTCTTTCACCATTTTGCCTATCTTAGTATCCTTAACCTAAGCAAAACCAAACATGAAGTCAAGGTTCATACTCATATCTGTATCGTTCTTGATTACTGCAAGTTTGATCGCACAAGATCTCCCGGTACCTGCATATACCCCAAAACCAGTTCAGGTTAAGGGTGTTGTAATGCCTTTGATTAATCTGAACGGAGGATGGAGTTTTTATTCTGCACCCAACACCCGGGCAGCATACTGAAAAAAGGTTAACATACCTGCCAATTGGAAAGGGAGCCATATAATATTAAAATGCAATGGACTCTATAGCGATGCTGTTATTTATGTCAATGGCAGGTTGGCTGGTACCCATGAGGGAGGGTTCACCCTGGCCGATACCCTGGCTTCTGCAACATAATATGCTGCTCATCCATTGGGTGGAATTACACGCAAAATAGAAATTTTTGCAGTACCCGAAGTTCACCTGTCGCAAATCAATCTATCAACCGGTCTCGATGAACAATTTATCAACGCAGATCTTAATATCGATTTGGAAATAAGCAAAATACTCAAAGGGTCATTGGCCGGATCAACAATTGAAGTCGTTCTGTTGATTTCCGTGCTACCCGTGAAAAAATCAAATGGGCTGAACTGACGAATGGATCCAAAGGAGCGAAAGCCCCTGAAAAAAGGTGATTCTTTTAAAGGTTCTGTAACGTTATCTGATTTTTGAAACATCCGGGATAATTTTATACATTCACTCGTAAAAATTTATTATGCCGAAGAAATCTGAAAGATCGGTCATGTACAAAGTCTGGCGCTTCTATATTGATGGATTTAAGGATCTTTCATTATGGGGACGCAGCGTATGGATCATCATCCTGATCAAACTATTTATCATGTTTGTGATCATCCGTCTGTTTTTCATGCCTGATTTCCTTAAGAAAAATTATACA
Organism: Porphyromonadaceae bacterium; assembly: GCA_007280905.1. Lineage (GTDB taxonomy): Bacteria > Bacteroidota > Bacteroidia > Bacteroidales > UBA12481 > UBA12481. Next base: position 39,737 of record QYQM01000061.1, read on the forward strand.
ACCGATGAGCAACGATCCAAACACGTTCTCGAAAATCTAACTTCTCAACTATGATAAGCTCTATTGATTTGTCACCGCTGGTCGATTGGTCGAGGGCACAATTTGCCCTGACTGCCATGTACCACTGGCTTTTTGTACCACTGACACTTGGGATCACCTGGATTATTGCCATGATGGAAACGATCTACGTGAAAACCGGTGATCCGGAATGGAAGAAGATTACCAGATTCTGGATGAAACTATTCGGAATCAATTTTGCCATCGGAGTTGCAACCGGTATCATTCTTGAATTTGAATTCGGTACGAACTGGTCAAATTATTCCTGGTTCGTTGGTGATATTTTCGGAGCCCCGCTGGCGATCGAGGGAATTATGGCTTTCTTTATGGAGTCGACCTTCATCGCAGTCATGTTTTTCGGATGGAACAAGGTGAGCAAAAAATTCCATCTTGCCTCGTCTTGGCTGGTAGCCATTGGTGCTAACCTTTCAGCCCTTTGGATACTCGTCGCAAATGCCTGGATGCAGAATCCCACGGGAACAGCTTTCAATCCTGAAACAGCCCGCAATGAAATGACCTCCTTCTGGGATGTCCTGTTCTCACCGGTTGCCGTCAATAAATTCCTCCATACCATTACATCGGGGATGGTGCTGGCGTCAATTTTTGTTATTGGTGTCAGTGCCTGGTTCCTGCTCAAGAAACGGGAACCCCGGATGGCTCTCCGCAGTATTACAGTTGCATCGGTTTTCGGCCTGCTGGCTTCGGTTTCACTGGCCCTCACGGGAGATGGATCGGCTAAACAAATAGCAGAGGTCCAGCCAATGAAGCTCGCTGCCATGGAAGGACTCTACAATGGGAAAAACGAAGCCGGCCTGGTAGCTATCGGAATTTTGAACGGTCAGAAGAAACGTGATGCAGATGACATATTTGCAGTTAAACTGGAAATGCCAAAGCTGCTCTCATGGATTGCCTATGGCGATCCTCAACATTTTGTTGCAGGGATCAACGATTTCACTAAAGGCAATGCTAGCCAGGGAATTCTTTCCATACCCGAAAAGGTGGAACGTGGAAAGGTAGCCCGGCAAACGCTAACGGATTTTAAAAATGCTAAGTCGGCCGGAAACTTAGTTAAGGCTGATAGCTTAAAGTCAAAGTTCTATGATAAAGAATTCCTGGATAATAATTTTAAATACTTCGGATACGGATTCAATGATGAGGTGAAATACTATGTCCCTAATGTGCCGCTTACCTTTTATAGCTTCCATATTATGGTGATCCTGGGATTCGGATTCATGGTGTTCTTCGCTCTCTTCCTCTTTTTCTCTGCACGCGGTGAATTGCCACGGAGGAAATTCTGGCTCCGGCTGGCCCCGTGGATTATTCCACTGGCTTATATTGCCTCGGAGGCAGGCTGGGTTGTTGCAGAACTCGGACGGCAGCCCTGGACAATCCAGGATTTGTTGCCGACAGTGGCTGCGGTAACTAAGCTGGACTCCGGAACTGTCATGGTGACATTCATCCTGTTCGCAGTCACCTTTACTGTTTTGGCAATCGCTGAAGTGAATATCATGGTTAAAGCAATTAAGCACGGACCTAAAGATGAAGGAGGAACCAAGTAATGTTTGAATCTCTGTCATACCTCGTTTTACAGCAATACTGGTGGATCATCATTGCACTGTTAGGCAGTGTGCTGGTTTTCCTGATGTTTGTTCAAGGTGGGCAAACACTGCTCGGAAACCTGGGGAAAAACGAAACAGAACGCACCATTTTGGTTAACTCCCTCGGACGGAAATGGGAATTCACATTTACCACCCTGGTGACTTTCGGCGGGGCTTTTTTCGCCTCTTTTCCACTTTTCTATGCATCCAGTTTCGGCGGCGCCTACTGGGTTTGGATGTTAATCCTGTTCGCGTTCATTATTCAGGCCGTCTCCTATCAGTTCCGGACAAAAGCCGGTAATTTCCTCGGACAGAAGACCTACGAAACTTTTCTGTATATCAATGGCCTCTTGGGTACTATCCTGATTGGTACAGCGTTGGGAACGTTTTTTACCGGATCCCAATTTTCTCTTAACGAGATGAATCAGGTTACCTGGGAAGGCCCTGCACGTGGTCTCGAAGCTGCTCTCAACTTTCAAAACCTGTCGCTCGGCCTTGCCGTTTTCTTTCTCTCAAGGGTACTGGCAACCCTCTATTTTATGAATAACGTCGACGAAGAAACAATTTTTACCAGATCAAAAAGGCACCTCATGATCAATACCGTCCCATTTCTGGTATTCTTCCTCTTTTTTCTGATCCGGCTGATGTTTATCGAAGGATATGCATATAATCCGGAAACCAAAATGGTCTTTCTGGAAAAGTACAAATACCTTCATAATTTTCTGGATATGCCACTGGTTCTGGCCATCCTCCTCATCGGTGTTGTCGATGTTCTTTATGGAATCTGGATTTCACTTCTGAAAAATAAGTGCACCAAGGGAATCTGGTTTGCCGGATCGGGTACCATCCTTACCGTAATGAGCCTTTTCCTGATTGCCGGATTTAATCATACCGCTTTCTACCCGTCCTCTTTCGATCTTCAATCATCACTGACCATCGAAAATGCCTCTTCCAGCAAATTCACCCTGTCGACAATGTCGTATGTTTCACTTATGGTGCCTTTTATAATAGCATATATATGGTACGCATGGTGGTCCATTAACAAAAAGAAAATCAACCGCGAAGAACTCAAATCGGAAGATCATCTTTATTAGCTAACAAACTCGTCACTTGTAACTCTTAAATAATCATGTATATAAAGGAAATTCTCTGGCTTCTCTCCTGGCCCGCATTGATTGCCGCAGCCTATTATATTATACGATATGCTCTGAAAAAGTTTGAATCGCATCTGCCCGACAAGGAAGATTGAGCATCACTCCTTGACTGCAATCGCCAGAATTCCGGAATATAAAATGTATACCGGAATGGTGAGGAATAATCCGGTATACCCAAAGATGATGATCAAGGACAAGGCAATAGCCGCAAAGAGGTAGGTATATTTATTTTGCTTAAGGCTGAATCCCTTGATTTTCATTGAGTAAAGCCGCAGGGGACTAACCATCAGGTATGAAACGATTACCGAATATAAGGGTACAAACAGATCGTTATTCAACCAGTCGATCAGAAATGAATTCGGCTGACTGTGCATCACAAGCGGGAGTGCAAGTACCATTAATCCGTTAGCCGGGGATGGCAGTCCTATGAATTGATGAGATTGCCGCTCATCGATATTAAACTTGGCCAGCCGCAATCCGGCAAATACGGGTAAAAGAAATGGAAGTAACCGCAGTATAAGGGTTCCGGCAGGTTGTGTGAGTGAAAATGGTCTACCCTCGCCGAGCTGCTCCTGGATGCCGAATAACAATGCAGCCGGCGCCAAACCGAAAGTGATCAGATCAGCAAGGGAATCAAGCTCCTTGCCGATGGGCGAATGAGCCTTCAGCAACCTGGCAGCCATGCCGTCAAACAGATCAAAAATGAAGCCCAGCGATACTAGAATTGCTCCTTCCAGGAGGTACCCTCGAAGTGCAAGCAATACTGCAAGCGATCCGCACAGCAGATTGAGCAGCGTAAGCGTATTCGGGATTTGTTGAACGATGTTTCGAATAATCCGTTTCATAAATTTGGGCAATAAATTAGCATAAAAATAGTTAAAAAGGTTAGTTTACTTATCTTGGCAATCGAATCGTAAAATTTAATATGAAACAATTAGGATGGGTGATTTCAATATGGCTGCTAATTAGTGGTGTAGCATCTGCACAAGTGAAATACTCCAATGAATTTCTGTCAATCGGAGCCGGGGCACGTCTGATGGGAATGGGCGGCGCTGGTACCGCCATGGTCGATGATGTTACCGCCGGATACTGGAATCCATCCAGGTTGATCGATATTCCGGGTAAATTGGATTTTAGCCTGATGCATGCAGAATATTTTGCCGGACTGGCTAAATATGATTATGGCGGGGTTGCTTATAAACTCGATCCTGGCAGTGCCATCGGTCTGTCTTTGATCCGCTTTGCTGTGGATGATATCCCAAATACACTCGAACTCATTGATCAGGACGGGAATATACGCTACGATCGGATAACCAGCTTCTCTGCTGCAGATCTGGGAATTCTGGTCTCCTATGCTCGGAAGATGAAAATCACAGGGCTCCAGGCAGGAGCCAATGTCAAACTGGTCTATCGCCATACCGGGGAATTTGCAAAAGCCTGGGGTTTTGGAATCGATGCAGCTGTTAGCTATTCGCTTGCTAACTGGCGTCTGTCGGCCGTTGCCCGCGATATTACAGGCACATTCAATGCCTGGAGTTTTAAAAAGGATATACTGGCCCAGGCATTCGAGCTCACTGGCAATGAGCTTCCTGTCAATAGCCTGGAGGTAACTATACCCCGGCTGATTCTGGCTGCTTCACGTGATTTCAGAATAAATGATCAACTCAGGGTTGCAGTTGCGTTCGATACCCATTTTACATTTGATGGACGGCGTCATGTTATCCTGCCTCTTGGCCCGATCGGAATTGATCCTTATGTCGGAGGCGAACTACGGTTTTCAACCTGGCTATTTGCCCGGGTTGGGGTAGGGAACTTTCAGCTGGTGCCAGGGATGAACGGTAAAAATAACCTGAATCTGCAACCCAACCTCGGAGTTGGAATCCAATACCGTAATATTTATATCGATTATGCCCTTACAGATATAGGTGACCTTTCAATCGCCCAGTATTCTAACCTGATCTCACTACGCTATGTGATTAAATAAAAAAAGCCCGGTCATCCGGGCTTTTTTTATTAGACATAAATCTAACTTATTTCTTTTTCTCTTCCATTTTCATGCCTTCGCCTTTGCAAGCGGCAGCTTCTTGGGAGGTAGCTGCGCAACCTGCTTTCATTTCACCTTTACCAGCTTCGCAGCATGATGCTGTAGCTTCGCTTTTTCCAGCTTTAGCTTTGGCTTTGGTTGCTTTCTTATCTTTTTTGTCTTTGTCAACAGCTACAATTTTTGCAGCCGTATCCTTCTGCATGGTAAGAGCCGGAGCAGCGTAAACACCTACAAAAACCAATAACGAGAGAATCACCAACAATTTTTTCATTTTTTTCATTTTTAATAATGTGGTACGAAGATAACGTTCTTTTTGTCTAATCAGTTGTTAAAGAAAAGTTAAACAACTAAGTATTATAACATTTTTAACACTTCAATGCCACTCAGCCACCTCAGTTATCCTTCCAACGGTTTTATCCCCTGGTTTAACAAGCACTTTCGTGCCTCTCGGAAGAAACAGATCCACCCTTGACCCAAACTTGATGAATCCGAGTTCTTCACCCTGCAAAACAGTTTTCCCTGGTGGAGGGTAGGTGATAACTCTTCTTGCCATAATTCCGGCGATCTGCCTCATCATTATTTGTTTGCCTTTTGAATCCTCAATAATTACCGTGCTCCGTTCATTCCGGTCGGATGATTTCGGATGACGGGCGAAAAGATGCCTGCCAGGATTGTAACGCTGATAACGAACAAAACCCGACAATGGTATCCAGTTAATATGCACATTGTTGCTCGACATGAATATCGACACCCGCGTGCGGTAATCTTCGAAAAACTCTCCTACAAATAATTCATCCACTGAAATAATCGTGCCATCTGCAGGGGCAATAACCGTCGATCCTGATGTAGGCAAAGGCCTTTCGGGTTTACGGAAGAACCAGCCAACGAAGCAGATAATCAACAGGGAAAGGAATAATACCAAGTAGAAAAGAAATCCCGGACCAAGACCGATATATGTCAATAAATTGAGAAGTACCAGGATTATGCCGATACCCGACAATGTTTTAATGCCTTCCCGATGAATACGTATCTTCATGTTAATAAAGTTATGGTTAGGTACGCCGCAGGAGCTGCAAATATAAGACTATCAAAACGATCCAGTATACCTCCGTGTCCCGGCATCAGCTTACCCGAATCTTTAACATCTGCTGCGCGTTTCCAGCTGGATTCAACCAGATCGCCAAAGGTCCCTGTGATTACAATTACCGGGCACAAAATCCACAGGTGCCATAAAGGAATATCCGGGAATAATGGACGGCTCAGCCAGGTAATCAGTAATGCCATCAATAATCCACCGGCTAAACCTTCCCATGACTTCTTAGGTGAGATACGCGGAAACATCTTGTGCTTGCCGATCAGCTTACCGGTAATATAAGCCCCGGTATCATTTAGCCAAAGAATCAGGAAAAGGAAAAGAACTACCTGGTAGTCAAATCCTTCATGGTAAGGATGATAGACAAGGAGATTGAAAACACTGAACGGAAGACTGACATACACAATACCAAGAAACGTGAGCGAAGCGGATAGTAAAGGTTGATCCTTCTGCCGGAACATCGGCAGAATCATGAGAACCAGACCCGAAGCCGGTATCAGAAGAAGAATCCGGCTATCCAACCCGGTGTACCTGATCAGAAAGAATGTGAGAAACAGGATTACCCCGGTCGTTATTCCGGGAACCACCATAGGACGGGATTCGGGAATCGAACAAATACGGTAAAACTCGATCATGCCAAGAATCAGGATAAAAAGAAAAACAGCCAGAAAAATCAACGGATGCAACGTGATCGATCCGATCATTACTGCTGCATAAATCAGCCCCGAAACTGTGCGTGTCAGGAATTCTTTCAAAACTATTTGTCATTTAATAAAAACACGTAAAGGTCACGTGGTCCATGCGCCCCTAAAACCAAGGTTTTTTCAATATCCGCTGTCCGGCTTGGGCCTGTGATAAGCGAAACCTGTGAAGGCATCTCGCTGTATTTACCTTTGATGCCTGATAATGCATCACCAATTTCATTAACAAGCTGGGTGGTTCTGCCAATAACAATATGCACCGGAGCGTGTCCGAATACCCTGCGGCCAGAACCTTGTGCTGAAGAAACCAGGATGCTCCCCGTTCGGGCAATAAGGAATTCACATCCGGTAATTGCCGCTTCAGCTTCTTTAACGGATTCCTGGTCAAATGAATAGGGAATGCCGGTGCGATCAATCAACTCACGGATAGAAGGCTCAATACAGAAAATTTTTTCCCATTGCTCTTCATGGTATAATATCCTCAACGCAAGAACCAACTCTTTTTGGTTTGGACAATAAACAAATTTGCCCTTAACCTGAACGAGGTTACGGGCAAATTCCATATCCGGAAGATCTTCAATATCATTCAGATACTGCGATGAATCATGCCTGAACTTTGGAAAAGAAGTTTTGACCCTATCCTCCTGACTGTTACGAACAGCTTTGATTTTATCAAGGATCATCCTCCTGGGGTCTCTTACTTCCATTCTTTACTATATATGGATTTTGGCATCGAGCATTTCCGGCTTATGTCCTTTACGCGGACCAAAAACCCGTTCCAGGTCATCAGCGAACAAAACTTCCTTTTCAAGAAGCATCTCGGAAATTTCTTTGTGTCCTTCGCTATATTTCTGTAGAATTCGCTTAGCTCGTTCATAGCCTTCATCAATGATCTTCTTGGCCTCCGCGTCGATCATTTCTGCCGTCTTTTCACTGTAAGGTTTATTGAATGCATATTCTGCCTGTCCCGATGAATCATAATAGCTGACTTTACCAATTTTGTCACTCATGCCGAAAAAGGTAACCATGGCATAAGCTTGTTTGGTAACACGTTCCAGATCGTTCAATGCACCGGTTGAAACTTTGCCAAAGCAGAGCTCTTCAGCAGCCCTTCCGGCTAATGCGGATGCAATCTCATCAAGAAGCTGTTCTGTGGTAGTCAATTGACGCTCTTCGGGCAGGTACCAGGCAGCTCCAAGAGCCTTCCCGCGCGGAACGATGGTAACTTTAACAAGGGGATGAGCATATTCGAGCAACCAGCTAACGGTAGCATGACCGGCTTCATGATAAGCAACTGCCCGTTTCTCATCAACCGAAATAATCTTGTTTTTCTTTTCCAACCCTCCGATAATCCGGTCAACAGCATCCAGAAAATCCTGTTTTTCAACCATTTTCTTTTCGCGTCGTGCAGCGATCAATGCCGACTCGTTGCAAACGTTTGCTATATCAGCCCCACTGAAACCCGGGGTTTGCTTAGCAAAAAAATCAACATCCAATTCCGGATCATATTTAACATTCCGCAAGTGAACCTGGAAGATTTCTCTCCGCTCATTCAGATCGGGCAACTCAACATGTATCTGTCTATCGAAACGGCCGGCTCGTAATAATGCCTTATCGAGAATATCAGCCCGGTTTGTGGCTGCCAGTAAGATCACCCCTGAGTTGGATGCGAATCCATCCATCTCCGTGAGGAGCTGATTCAGCGTGTTTTCACGTTCATCATTGGATCCGAAATTTGCATTCCTGCCTCTAGCCCGGCCAATGGCATCGATCTCATCGATAAAAACAATACACGGAGCCTTTTCTTTGGCCTGCTTGAACAGGTCCCGCACGCGGGAAGCACCAACCCCAACAAACATCTCTACAAAATCGGATCCCGACATGGAGAAGAAAGGAACGTTGGCTTCGCCAGCTACGGCCTTGGCCAATAAGGTTTTACCAGTTCCTGGAGGGCCAACCAATAAAGCCCCTTTCGGAATTTTACCACCTAATTGGGTATATTTCAATGGAGTCTTCAGAAAGTCAACGATTTCCATGATTTCAACCTTGGCCTCAGCCAACCCGGCAACATCTTTAAAAGAGACGTTTATATTATCTTCTTCTTTGTTAAATATCTTAGCTTTGCTTTTACCAACACTGAAAATTGAACCGCCTCCGCCACCGCCTCCGCCACCACTCATCCTCCTGAACATGAAGAGATAAAAACCGATAAGAAGGGCAAAAGGTATAACCCAGCTTAATACCTGCATCAATACATCCGTTCGCTTTTCGGCAGAATATTCCATGCGCTGATCTGCAGGAAGTGCAGCGTTTAACTCTTCAAGCCTTTTATCGAAAATCTCGATGGAGCTGATTTGAAAGTAAAACTGAGGGCCACGCTCGGAAATAGTACCAAGCCGGCTTTTAAACATCTTCTGAAATCTCGGATCGCTTAAACGATCTGGTTTGATGTATATCTCAACTGATTCGTTGTTAATGACAACCAGTTTCTCAACATCTCCGGTTTTCAGCATTTCCTCCCGGAACTGTTTCCAATCAGTTTTTTGCGGTTTACTGCCTTTATTCAAAGTAGCGATGGCAAAAATGCCAAGCACTATTATTGCGTAAACCCACATAATGTTGAACTTCGGCTTCTTCTTCATCAGATCACCGGGCTTTCCTTTTGGACCTAGTAAAGGCCGCTGTTTACTTGTATTATTGTCGTCTGCCATTTTTTCAGTATACTTTCCAGGTAATGATAAATAGTAATAAAGAATAAGACTCTCCAATTATTATACCATCAACGGAAATTGGTTTCATGATGCGAAATCTGTCCGGTGCCCATCTGCCCAGAGTTCCTCAAGATTATAAAAATCCCGGAAAGGCTTCTGGAATATATGCGCAATAACATCACCATAATCGAGTAAAATCCATTGTGAATTATCATAGCCCTCCCGGTGGTAAGGTTTGCGTCTGGCCTTGTCTTTTACCTGCTCTTCAATTGCCTCAGCAATAGATTTTGCCTGAACGGTTGATCCCGCATGGGCAATCAGGAAACTCCTGCTGATGGTTGTGTTCAGATGGGTCAGATCTAAAAATGTAATCGCTTCCCCTTTCTTAGAACGTATCGCTTCAATGATAATCTCCAATAACTCATTATACCCTGCATCGTCAAGTTTCTTCTTCATATTTTCCCTTTACCTTAGTTCTGCCTAAGCTCCTATACCCTTAGGTCCCTGTGTCACTAACCCCTTTTTTTTTATTTTTGGTAAATTTAGTTAGAAATTGAGCTTCCATGCAACAACCAGCAAAGTATTTTCATAAAAGGCTGAATTCTACAAATTTATATGCCAGCCTGATGTTGCCGAAACTGCCATCAAGGGAACCTTTCTGGGTTCGTACCGATGATCAGTTTGCCGGCAGAGGACAGGGGAACCGCACCTGGATCAGCGAACCTGGCCAGAACCTCACCGGTACACTGGCTATTTTCCCTCATCAATTCGAGGTATCCCTACAATTCGACCTGTCAAAAACCTTTGCGCTCGCAGCTTCCGGTTTTCTTGAACTCTTTATTGATGAAATCCGGATTAAATGGCCAAATGACCTCTATGCAGGAGATCGAAAAATCGGAGGAATTCTGATCGAAACGGCTATTCTTGGAAAATTTATCGATCATGCCATATTAGGTATCGGGATAAATATCAATCAGGTGAAATTTCCCGAAGATATTCCCAATCCGATATCAATCAGTATGTTAACCGGATTAAAGTATGATATGGCTGAGATGGAAAACCTCTTCCTCGAATCATTTCTGAATAGATATTATCTGATTGAGTCCGGTAATTTCGAACAAATTAATAATCAGTATATTAATAAGTTATATCGATTCGACGAATTCGTCCATTTCAAAACCGCCAATAAAGTCTTTATTGCTAAAATAATCGGAGTCACTGAATTCGGCCATCTAATCCTCCAAACCAACTCCGGAACCATCCAATCCTATGCCTACCAGGAAGTTGAATATATCCTCCCGTCTTAAAGTCTTAAAGTCTTAAAGTCTTCTTGTCTCATCTCCCCCACGTTTCAGGCTCTTCTCTCCACTTTCTCAGTAATTCCTCTTGTTGCGGTAAAATGTCTCCCGTTTGAAGTGCAAGCTCCAGGAGACTGCCATAATTGCTGAGTGTGTCGAGCGGGCAACCTGCCAACCTGAAATTTTCCGCCGATACCGAAAAGCCATATGTGAAAATGGCCAGCATGCCTCGTATGTCAAGACCGGCTGAGCGCAGAGCTTTGAAAGCGGCAAGACTGCTGCCACCCGTGGAAATCAGATCTTCGATGATGACTGTTTTCATACCTGCGGTGAAATCTCCTTCTATCTGATTGCCCAAACCGTGACCTTTTGCCTCCGGTCGCACATAAATAAACGGTAAATTCATCGCTTCGGCCACGAGTATCCCATGCGCGATGGCCCCGGTCGCAACTCCGGCAATCAATTCTGCATCAGGATAATACTGACGGATGCGCATCACGAATTCATCCCTGATTGTTTTTCGCACCAAAGGATATGACAAGGTTTTACGATTATCGCAATATATTGGTGATTTCCAACCCGAAGCCCAGGTAAACGGACTTGCCGGAGACAGCTTTATTGCTTTAATTTGCAATAAAAGCGATGCGATCATCTTTTCTGTGTCCATCATGATTCAAAGGTATAAAGTTTTTTTCAACGACTGCCTCCTGTCGATTTCCACCGCTGATCTGGCATTATGCGGGGTTTGCAGGGAAATGATAGCAGATCTGGACCGAAAGTCCGTTGGGGAAATGATTACTCAGTTTGAATCTTCAGGCATTCATAGTTACTGTGTTTGTTATGAGGATCCGGAAGCCTTCTTCACCATGTTTACCGGCTTCTATCAGATTATTGAGGCCGCCGGCGGCATCGTGCGACACCCATCCGGAAAATATCTGTTTATCAAAAGATTCGGGAAATGGGATCTCCCCAAGGGAAAGATTGAAAAGGGCGAATCCCCGGAACTCGCCGCTCTTCGTGAAGTTAGGGAAGAATGCGGAATCGCAAAACTGAAAATTATGAGTGAGCTTCCGTCAACCTATCATACCTATGAACTGGAAGGCAACAGGATATTGAAAAAAACCTGGTGGTTTGCCATGGATTATAACGATGGCCTCGTCACTAAACCGCAAACTGAGGAAGGCATCACGGAAGCAACCTGGCTCGTTCCGTCACAATTTGATATGGTACTCGGAAACACATATAGATCTATTGCTGAGCTAATTGGAGAGGTTTCCTGGAATACCGGCGAGACCGCATAGAATTAATCGTCAATGACCATTTTGTCAGGAAGGAACTGACTGGCATCCCCGCCATATTTAAGGATCTCACGGATAATGGTTGAATTGACCGGGGTAAATTCCGGGACCGCCAAAATGAAAACTGTCTCCACCTCAGGATTCATCATCCGGTTTATCTGGGCAATCGCCCGCTCATACTCAAAATCTGCAGCCGTTCGTAATCCCCTTAAAAGATATTGCGCCCCGATCTTTTTGCAGTAATCTACTGTCAAACCCTCATAATAATCCAAGACTATCTTTGGTTCTCCCTGATAAAGCTTCCCAATCATTTTCAACCGCTGGTCCAGCGTAAAGAAACTCTTCTTCTCCGTATTGTGGCCAATCGCGATAAAAATCTTGTCAAACAAGGGTAACGCCCTGCTGATCACATTCTCATGGCCTTTCGTAAACGGATCAAAAGATCCCGGGAAGACTGCAATTTTTTGCATAACCGACGAGTTATTTATACAAAAGTAGCAAACCGAAAGCGCTCACGCAAACACTCTCACATCTTCCCCAGTAATTGACTGTCCTCCGAGAATAATCAGTCGCTCAATCACATTCCTGAACTCCCGGATGTTGCCGGTCCAGGGAAGTTTCTTGAGCTCTTCAATGGCTTCAGCATCAATGCTTTTTGGGGGCATTCCCATCTCTGAGCATATTTTTTCTATAAAATGAGTTGCCAGTGGAGGGATGTCATCTGTCCGTTCTTTAAGTGCCGGAACAGGGATAATGATTACTCCCAAACGATGGTATAAATCTTCCCTGAAACGGTTTTCTGCGATCTCTTCTTTCAGATTTTTGTTGGTGGCGGCAATCACCCGGACATCCACTGCTATGTCCTTATCTCCTCCAACCCGCGTAATCCGGCCCTCCTGTAATGCCCTGAGAACCTTAGCCTGAGCTGAAAGGCTCATATCGCCTATCTCATCGAGGAAGAGAGTTCCTTTATCGGCCAGTTCAAATTTTCCTTTCCGTTGCTTGATTGCAGAGGTAAAAGATCCTTTTTCATGACCAAATAGTTCACTCTCAATTAATTCTGATGGGATTGCCGCACAATTGACTTCCACAAACTGTCCGCCAGTGCGGTTGCTCTGCTCATGAAGCTGACGAGCTACCAATTCTTTCCCCGTACCATTGGAGCCGGTGATCAGAACTCGAGCATCAGTCGGTGCCACGCGGTCAATCATCTCCCGGATCTTTTGCATGGGACCGGATTCCCCGATCATTTCATAATTCCGGGCGACCTTCTTTTTCAGCGTCCGGGTCTCACTGATCAGGGTGGTTTTATCCATGGCATTCCGGATCGTGATCAGCAACCTATTCAGATCCAGCGGTTTTTCGATGAAGTCGTAGGCGCCTTTCTTGATGGCTTCAACGGCAGCATCTACCGTGCCATGGCCGGAAATCATGATGACCTGAACATCTCCGGTGATCTGGAATATCTTCTCCACCACCTCGAGACCATCCATCTTGGGCATCTTGATATCGCAGAGAACAATATCATAATGATTCTCCTTGATCATACCCAATCCGATCACACCATCCTCAGCCAGGTCTATCTGATGGTTTTCATACTCCAGTACCTCCTTAAGGGTATTCCGGATACTTCGCTCATCATCAATTACTAATATCGCCGCCATCAGTTTTTATACTTTAGCCATTTCCAAAGCTCTGCATAGTTTACTTTTTTCCCGTACATAAGAATCCCTATCCGGTATATCTTTCCGGCCATCCAGATGGTTCCCATGAAAGAGATGATTAACAGGAATGCGGAGAGGCCGAGCTGCCAGTAGGGGACTCCATAGGGAACCCGCGCCATCATAACAATCGGGGAGGTAAGGGGTATCAGCGAGAAAATGACCGCAATACTGCTGTTGGGGGCTTGCATAGCGTTCATCATGACAAATAGCCCCACAATTATGGGAATCGTAATTGGCAGCATGAATTGCTGCGTATCAGTATCATTATCTACGGCTGATCCCACTGCTGCAAACAGCGAAGCATACAGGAGGTAACCTCCGATGAAGAAAAAGAGGAAACAACCGAGGATCAAAGGGAAATTGACAGCAGAAAATTTTCCGGAGATTTCCTTGAACATCTCTTCATATTTACCGGTGCTGGATGCTTTGGCAATTTGGGTGTTGCCCTTTTCCATGATATTGGAACTGATCGATGTGGTCTGGTTACCGTCCGGTTTATCCTTAAGGACAGATTGTGCACCATAGAAAATCCCAAAGGTCAGGGCAATCCAGATAACGAATTGGGTTAAACCCACCAGCGCTATTCCGACGACTTTGCCCATCATCAACTGAAAAGGCTTGACCGAGGATATGATAACTTCAACAATCCGGTTGGATTTTTCTTCCATCACCCCACGCATCACCTGGGCCCCGAACATGAAAATTAAAAAATACATCAGGAAACCCGAAATGTATCCGATAACCAGCACCAGACCAGCCGATCCGGCTTTTTCTTCACCGGTGCTGGTCCATTGGATGGTATCCACATTGATATTGGTTGCAATCCGCTGCATGATATCCATGGGGACATTTTCATTCTTGAGCTTGATGTTGGTGAAGAAACCATCTAAAGCCTTGACAATATGCTCATTAACTCCAACAGTCGTTTGTTGGTTGGAATAAAGTTGTACTTTGCTCGATACCAGAACATTCTCGGGTATATAGAGAATGGCATAATAACCGCTTTTGGCGAAATTCTGCTTGATGGTTTCCACTTCGGTACCGCTTACATACTCGAATTTCATGTAATCGGTCTGGGGAATTGCTCCCTCTGTGATATTGGTTTTGTCAATAACGGCAATGACTTTGGCCTGATTATCTTCCTTGGTGGCCAGGTAACCCGGGATGATAAGCATGGCGGCCAAAAGCACCGGTGTTAGCAGTGTCATGATAATGAATGATTTCTTCTTGACCCGGGTAGTATATTCGCGCTGAATGACGAGGTTTATCTTATTCATGGTTTTCAGTTTTTGAGGTTATTGTTTGTGATTGGTTCCTTCAACCGCACGAATGAAAATATCATTCATGCTTGGGATTACCTCTTCGAATGAAATAATATCAACCGTTGAATTGATGGCCGTAACCATGTCCCTCACGGGCATGCGGCTCTGCTGTTTGAGAATCAGGTGGCCGATGTTACCGCGTGTGGGTTCCTCCATAATTTCAATTCCTGAATCCAGTGCATTCCTGAGGGCTTGAGCATCTCCTTTAAATTTCAGTTCATAGGTATCGGGTTTAAACCGCGACCGCACTTCATCGATATTTCCTTCAAGGATGGTTTTCCCTTTGTCGATCAGCGCAATATGGTCGCAAAGTTCCTCAACGGAGGCCATGATATGGGTGGAGAATACGATGGTGGCACCATTATCACGGAGACGGAGAATCTCGTTTTTTACCAGGTTGGTGTTGATGGGATCAAATCCGGTAAAAGGTTCATCGAATATCAGCAACTTCGGGTCATGTAGAACTGTTACAATGAATTGGACCTTTTGTGCCATCCCTTTTGAAAGCTCTTCAACCTTTTTATCCCACCAGGTTTGAATCTCGAACTTTTCAAACCAGTACTTAAGCTTTTTTAATCCGTCGGTCCTCGACATTCCTTTCAGTTGAACCAGGTAGAGTGCCTGTTCGCCTACCTTCATTTTCTTGTACAAACCCCGTTCTTCCGGGAGATACCCGATATGATACACATCTTCCATGGTCATTTTTTTACCACGGAAAAGTACCTCCCCCTGATCAGGAGCGGTAATTTGGGTAATGATCCGGATCAGAGTTGTTTTTCCGGCTCCGTTTGGACCCAGCAATCCGAAGATGCTCCCTTCGGGAACATCAATGCTCACTTTGTCTAATGCCAGATGATTCGCAAATTGTTTGACTACATTGCTGGCAGTCAGAAAGTTATTCATAGGTAAAAATTTATGACTTTTATTTTAAGTACTCACTCGAACATTTCCTTCATCCGGCGAAATACATTTTTCTCAGCACTCGTAGGGTTTGGAGTAAAATTAGAAGATTTACCAAGATCCTCAACCATTCGCCGCTCATCTTTCGACATCGTTTTTGGAATCCAGACATTGATCCTTACCAGAAGGTCGCCTTTGCCATAACCGTTAAGGTCGGGTATCCCTTTTCCTCTAAGCCTCAATATTTTACCTGGTTGGGTTCCGGGTTCGATCTTTACCTTTACTTTACCATCTACGGTAGGGATCTCAACGGCTGAGCCCAGGGCAGCATCCGGAATAGAAACGAATAAGTTAAACACTAGGTCGTTGCCATCGCGGATCAAGTCGGGGTGTTCGGCCTCTTCAACCATGATCAGCAGGTCACCATTAATCCCGCCTCTTCGGGCAGCATTTCCTTTTCCGCTCATTGATAGTTGCATTCCCTCCTGAACACCGGCTGGAATATTGATTTTGATAACCTCTTCCCCTTTAATTATTCCCTCTCCATAGCAGGATGTGCATTTTTGGGAAATGATCCTACCTTCTCCTCCACAGGCCGGACAAACCGTGGTTGTCTGCATTTGGCCCAGAATGGTATGTGCTACGCGGGTAACCTGTCCATGGCCATTGCAGGTTGAACAGGCAGAATAGGAAGACCCGTCAGCAGCACCAGTAGCACTACAGGAATCGCATGGTATATATTTATGTACCTTGATTTTTTTCTCGGCACCTTTAACAATCTCTTCAAGTGTAAGCTTAACCTTGACGCGGAGGTTGGTTCCATGGTTTACCTGTTTCTGGCGTCCCCTCGAAGAACTGCCAAACCCGCCAAAGCCCATATCACTGAAAATGTCACCAAAATGGGAGAATATGTCCTCCATATTCATCCCGCCTGCTCCAAAGCCTCCACCTCCATTGCCCAAGCCTGCATGCCCATATTGGTCGTAACGGGCCTTTTTATCAGAATTGGATAAAACTTCATAAGCTTCGGCAGCTTCCTTGAATTTCCCTTCAGCGTCCTTGTTTCCGGGATTTTTATCCGGATGCCATTTCATTGCCTGCCGACGATAGGCTTTCTTAATTTCTTCAGGAGAGGCATTCTTTGAAATACCCAGTATTTCGTAATAATCTCTTTTTGTCATTTTTCCTGTTTACCGTCATTAATCCCCTACAACTACCCTGGCAAACCGGATAACACGGTCGTGCAGGTAGTAACCTTTCTCAATAACTTCAACTACCTTACCCTTTTGCTCAGGATTTGGGGCAGGTATCTTCGTCAGCGCTTCGTGAATATCGCTGTTGAAATCCTGATTCAGACATTCAATCTCCTGAATGCCATTCTGTTTCAGGAAATCCCGAAAATTGGCATAAATGAGTTCAATGCCATGTTTAACTGCATCAATATCACTCGTTTCCCGAATCGATTGGATAGCTCTTTCAAGATTATCGACTACGGGCAGTATTTGTAGTAATACAGTTTCTCCACCCATTTTGGTGAGATCCATTTTTTCTTTTAATGTCCGCTTTCGGTAATTATCGAACTCAGCTGATAAACGCAAATACTTGTCGTTCATTTCGATGAGTTTATTGGCCATCTCTTCGAACTCTTTTTTATATCCGCCGACAGCTAACTTCTTTTTCTTGCCACTTTCGCTCTTTGGGGATTCCGCCCCTTCGGCCTGCTCCATTTCCTGATCTTTTAATTGTTCAGGAATTTCGGACATAGTCATGTCATCTGAATCCATAAGTATAAATGGGCTTTAAATTATTTAATAAGCGATCTGGCAACCTCAAATTATTTGCCAACTCAAAAGTCCGACAATATGGCAGAAGCTGGCTGGAATGATTAAATTCTCCTGATGGAAGCCCCGATTGCATTCAGCCTCCGGTCAATTTCCTGATATCCACGATCAATCTGTTCAATATTATATATCACACTGGTACCTTCAGCACTTAGTGCCGCAATCAATAAAGCTACTCCGGCCCTGATATCGGGAGTGATTAAAGTGGCCGGACGAAGTGGTAAATGCCTGTCGAGGCCGATAACAGTAGCCCGATGGGGATCACAGAGGATGATCCTGGCTCCCATATCAATAAGTTTATCGACAAAAAACAGCCGGCTTTCGAACATTTTCTGATGAATCAGCAAAGAACCCCTCGCTTGTGTGGCTACAACCAGGAAAACCGACAGAAGGTCGGGTGTTAGTCCTGGCCAGGGGGCATCGGCTATTGTCATGATCGATCCGTCCATAAACGTCTCTATCTCATAATGATCCTGCGATGGAATGTATAAATCATTGCCCCGCTGTTCAAAGTGGATTCCCAGCCGGGCAAAGGAATGGGGGATCAATCCCAGATGCTCCGGAAAATATTGCTTGATGGTGATTTCCGAGCGTGTAAGTGCAGCCAGGCCGATAAAACTTCCGATTTCGATCATATCAGGGAGGATGGTATGATCGGTGCCGGTCAGCTGATCAACTCCTTCAATGGTTAACAGATTTGACCCGATACCGTTGATTCTGGCCCCCATTCGGCTAAGCATCAGGCACAATTGCTGAACATAGGGTTCACAGGCAGCATTGAAGATGGTTGTTTTACCGGGAGTCAGCACCGCAGCCATCAAAACATTGGCGGTACCGGTAACCGATGCTTCCTCAAGAAGCATAAAGGCACCCTTCATGTTTTTTCCGGTAATTACAAATTGTTCTTTCGCTGCATCATAATCAATTTGTGCCCCCAATCTGGAAAGCCCATGGAAATGGGTGTCGAGCCTCCTCCTGCCGATTTTGTCTCCACCGGGCTGAGGCATGCAGGCCTTTCCGCATCTGGCAATCAGCGGTCCCACCAGCATAACTGAACCACGCAGGCGTATAGCCATTTGGCGGAATTCGTCGCTCTCAAGATAATTGATATCGAGTTCAGCAGCACGGAATGACCAGGTTGAAGGATCGATTTGTTTGGTTTCAACTCCTATTTCAGCCAGTAATCTGATAAGAATTTGAACATCAAGGATTTCTGGAATATTCCGGATGACTACCGATTCACTGGTCAGTAAAGTGGCACAAATTACCTGTAAAGCTTCATTCTTGGCCCCTTGCGGCGTCAGCTCACCTTTGAGCGGACGGCCACCTGTGATCTCGAAAGCAGCCATGGTTTGTCCGATTTTAATACCGTTTCTTAAAAGTGTGATTTTGCTTCTGAGGAAACCTTTTCTTGGTGATTACCGATTTTGGCGGCAAATCTTTGATCTCAGCCAAAACCGTTCCAGCTGGAAGAGTCAGCCTGTCGCGCGATAATTCCCGAAGGGCAATCAGGATGATTTCATCCGTTACATTATCTTTATTCCAGGTTAAGTAGGAGATTTTCATGTGATTGGCAATCTGCCGGGTGTATTCAAATTTCTTCTCCTCATCCGTAATCAGAAGTGCTTTTTCAATTAACAGTTCAGCAATCTTGCCATAATGACGAAACCGTATCTTGGATATCGGATAGGGAACCCTGTCTGGCTTTCCGAGGAAATGGTCCATCGAAGGCACCTCAAACGGACAATCGATATCCAGCTGAAAATCAGCAATAAGATGCAGGTGATCCCACAGTTTATGCTTATAATCGCGGTTGTCCCGCAGTGTTGGGTTGATATTCCCCATCACATCAATAATGATCTGAATGGCGGCATTTCGCTCGGCCCTGTCTGGAATATGTATCGCATAATCAACCATATTTTGCACGATACGCCCGTATTCAGGCATCCTTAGCCGTTTTTCTTTTTTGCTGTATTCCATTGATTTTACATTGAATGGGACAAAGGTAGGGATTTTTACACACTTCAGGTCTTAATAATTTTCAAGCGTGCAAATTTTAGAAGCAGCTGCTTGTTGCCTGTATCTTTAAAAAACACGGTGGCCATGCGGTTATTTCCTTCTCCTTCAATCTGCAGAACTTTTCCGTTTCCAAAGCGAGGATGAGTTATCGTCATACCCGACTGAATAGCGGCGGGATCATCCGATTCAAAATTCTCATCAACCGGTGGCCTGGGACCAGGTTTATTGCTGACAGGAATAATCCTCCTGGCAGGTGGGGGAATGGGGCGTGGAGAATTAAATTCCTCCTCCTCTTCTTCCATACTTTGCCCACTGATATTTCTTTGATTCCCCCCACCGGTAACTGTCAGGAATTTCGGATCAATCTCACGGATAAACCTGCTCGGCCGGCAATCCATCAAACTTCCCCACCGATACCGGGTTTTGGCCAGGGTAATAACTACACGCTTCATGGCTCTTGTGATAGCCACATAAAACAGTCTGCGCTCTTCCTCAATCTCTTTTGCAGAACCATTCGAAAATGATGAAGGGAATAGCTCTTCTTCAACACCGGCGATGAAAACATAACCAAACTCAAGGCCTTTGGCCGAATGAATGGTCATCAAACTTACCTTGTTGCGGTCTTCCGGCTTGTCATTATCCTGATCGGTCATCAGGGAAACATTCTGCAGGAAAAAATCCATACCACTGAAACTGGCATCTTCACCTTCCTGATTCCCTTGATCAACAAATACTTTGATACCGTTGATCAACTGCTCGATATTCTCAAATTTACTGAGACCCTCGGGTGTGCGATCAAAACGATATTCCTCGAGGATGCCGGTTCCCTGCACAACACGCATGGCTAATTCATAAGCATCAACGGTATCCGCTATTGATGAGAATTCTTCGATAAGATGCCTGAACTGCAAAAGTTTTTCGGCAGTACCTTTATTAAATTGAGGGACATACGCAACGGGATCTCCCAGCACAAACCAAATCGGGCATTGGGCTTGCATAGCGGCTTCACTCAGGCGGTCGAGTGTCGTTTTACCGATGCCCCTGGCCGGATAATTAATGATTCTTTTTAAAGATTCATCATCACGGTGGTTCAGAATCAGCCTGAAATAGGCCAGGATATCCTTGATTTCCTTCCGTTGATAAAATGAAATACTTCCATATATCTTATAAGGGATATTCTGTTTCCTGCATGCTTCTTCAATAATCCGTGATTGGGCATGAGTCCGGTATAATACGGCAAATTCTTTAAAATCAGCTTGTTCTTGCAAATGCGTATCCAGAATACGGTTGGAAATAAAAAACCCTTCCTCCTGATCAGTCAGCGATTGAGCCACTTCAACCAGGGCACCGGTCTCATTTGCCGACCAGATGGTTTTCGGAATACGGCTTTGATTTTTCAGAATTAAACTATTGGCAGCTTCAACGATAGTCTGGGTCGACCGATAGTTCTGTTCGAGCTTGAAAATCTTGTATTCCGGATAATCAATTCTGAAATTCAGGATATTCTCAATCCTGGCTCCACGGAAAGAATAAATGCTCTGAGAATCATCGCCAACGACGCAGAGATTCCGATGGGTCCGGGCGAGGAGGTTAAGGATTGAATATTGTGCGTAATTCGTATCCTGATATTCATCCACGAGTATATGCCGGAACTGATCCTGATAACGCTTTAAAATCTCCGGATTGTTTTGAAACAGCAGGAACGTGTTCAGCAACAGATCATCAAAGTCCATGGCTCCGGCATTCCGGCAACGCCTGGCATAGGTAATATATATATTAGACATATCTGGCCGCCGGGCGTACTCATCTACTGCTATCCATTCGCTTCTTGATGGATAACTTTCCGCGGTAATTAACTGATTCTTGGCCGAAGAGATCCTCCGCAGAACTTCACCCACCGGATAAATGTCGTCATCCAGTTTAAGATCGTGCAAAATACTTCTGATTAGACTTTTCGTGTCATCACTATCATAAATCGTGAAATTCTGGCTATATCCGATAGCCTGGCATTCTCTTCGGAGGATACGGGCAAAAAGTGAATGAAAGGTGCCCATCCAAAGGGCACGGGTAATATCCGGCTGCATCAGTTGTTCGATCCGGTCTCTCATTTCCCTGGCGGCCTTGTTGGTGAAAGTGAGGGAAAGAATATTCCGGGCATGAATACCCTGTTCCAGAAGCCAGGCTATTTTAAAGGTGAGTACCCGGGTTTTTCCCGACCCGGCTCCCGCAATAACAAGCACCGGACCATCCGTTTGCACCACGGCTTCACGTTGAATTGGGTTTAAGTCTTTAAGAAAATTGTTCACTTTTAAATCTTTAAGAATACGGAAATGTTCAATTTAACGTTAGTGGTTGTAGCACCGGAAAGTACGCCAAAAATAACAATTGTCGCTTATAGAGGCATGATCGAAATGTGTCGAATTCCGGCTAAGATTTACTAATATTGTAACTCATTAACAGTAAGCGCTGATATTGATGAAATACCGTTTGTTTTCTCAGACTGGCCCGATGGCCGCTTTCTTTTTTACATTCCTCCTGCCTGTTGTTCTGATGGCCCAGGAAGGTGATTATACCGTCAGGATCAAACAGCCTGCAGTCGATACACTGAAATCCTGCCCGGGTAAAAGTATTATATTTATGGCTGAAGGGCTTAATGCAGATTTTTCTTCCTTCGATCCAAACCAGGTGACATTCACCTGGGATTTCGGTTATAACGGTCTGGTCCGGACCGGTCAGAACGTTACATTTTCATATCCGGAAGGCGGTCACTATACCGTTCGGCTCTATGTCACAAGCAGAACAGGAGGACCAGCAGCTAAAAATGTACCCGA
Source organism: Porphyromonadaceae bacterium (assembly GCA_007280905.1). GTDB lineage: Bacteria > Bacteroidota > Bacteroidia > Bacteroidales > UBA12481 > UBA12481. The sequence goes on from QYQM01000061.1 coordinate 62,328, forward strand.
TATGAATGTTTTCATCGGAATGCGCCCTTCTTTTTCGGGAACCCGTTCTGATCAAACTTCGATTTGCAGCGGCAATGAAATTGGTTTAACTGGTTTTGTTACATCAATTCCCTGGACAAAGGACACATTCCAGTTTGAAAATACCCATCCTCAGGCTGATTTTACGTGGGATGGGGTAGGGATTCAGTCCGACCGTAATGGGATAGCCAGGATTAAGCCACCGCTCAATAAGGGTAATCTGAATTATATTTTTAGGGTTACCGACAATTTTGGTTGTTATCATGACACCACCCTCACCTTATATGGAGTTTATGCTTCCTTTACCGTGGCTCCGAAAAACGGAGAGGCTCCTCTTGAAGTTTCCATGGTGATTGATTCTGCTTCCAATGGGGGTTCTGAAACAAGCATTACTTATAATTGGGAGTTTTACGAAAATACCGATACATCGAATCTGCTGACCACTACTGAAAAAAAATTTTCCCTGGAGCGCCCGGGTGAATATACCAGCCGTGTTGTCGCGAAATATCTTCAATGCCGTAATGTTTTTACTTCTGAAGATTATATACGCGTGGACTCTTCCCTTTTAGAAATTCCCAATGTTTTTACTCCGAATGAAGATGGTGCCAATGACTATTTCCAGGTAAAAGCTCTCTCCTTAAGAAGTTTCTCAGGCAGGATCATGAACCGCTGGGGACGAGTCGTTTATGAATGGACCGACCCCAAAACGCTCGAGAAAGGATGGAACGGCAGATATATGACTGATGGCCAGCCTGCACCTTCCGGAACTTACTATTATATCATCTCGGCAACCGGTTATGATGATGTGATTTATAAGGGAAAAGTCAACGATAAAGTCTATTATGGATTTCTAACCTTGATCAGATAAAAAAAAGAAGATGTCAATTCTTCAGTGAGTTGACATCTTCCCTTGAATTGACATCTTTAATTAAGCCTATTCGTCGTCGTCAGCTATATAGGCAGCCTGGAGTTTTTCCTGAACATCCGGCGGACATAAGGCATAGTCACTGAATTTCATGGTGTAGGTAGCCCGGCCATTGGTGAGCGAACTTAACGTAGTCGAATACTTATTCAGTTCAGCCAGCGGAACCCTTACCCTAAGGTGTTCATAACGTCCCTCTGAATTCATTCCCAGAATCATGGCACGCCTTCCCTGAAGGTCACTCATCACATCACCCATGCGGTCACCCGGAACCAAAACTTCTAAATCGTAAATCGGTTCCATAATTTTCGGACCAGCCTTACGGAAGGCTTCTGCGAAAGCTTTTGCACCAGCCAACCGGAATGAAATTTCGTTGGAATCAACCGGGTGCATCTTACCGTCGTAAACGAATACCCGGATATCCCGGGCATAAGATCCGGTAAGGGGACCATTCTCCAGTTTTTCCATCAGACCTTTCTGAATGGCCGGCAAGAAACGGGCCTCAATGGAACCGCCAACGATACAATTGTAGAATACCAGCTTACCACCCCAATCCAGAGGAATCTCTTCCTTACCGCGGATTGAAAGTTGCATATCCTTACCTTCTATTTTAAACAGGGTTTTTTCAGGGACCCCTTCTTCATGAGGTTCAATAATCATATGTACCTCACCAAATTGGCCGGATCCGCCCGACTGCTTCTTGTGACGATAAGAAGCCTGAGCAACTTTCGTAATAGTTTCCCGGTATGGGATTTTTGGCGAAAGATATTCAGTAGGAATCTTAAAGGTATTATCAAGAAGCCATTTAACAATATTCAGGTGGTATTCACCCTGGCCATGTAAAATGATTTGTTTGAGTTCTTTTGAATATTCAACACGAAGTGAAGGATCTTCCTCGTGGAGACGGTGAAGGGCTTCACCCAATTTTTCATCATCCGACTCCTCTTTAGCTTTAATAGCAGCACGGAATTTGGGTTCCGGCATCTCAATCGGGACTATAGGAGAATCAACACTTTTATCGGCCAAAGTTGTGAAAGTTCTCGTGTCCTTCAGCTTAACCGTACCTCCGATATCGCCGGGAAACATCGTGTCAACCTTTTGACGTCCTTTTCCGGCAACTACAAATAATTGAGAAACCCTTTCCTTAGCGTTTGTGTTAAGGTTCAATAGGTCAATACTTTCAGTAAGTTTCCCGGATATAACTTTAAAAAAGTTGATTTCTCCCAGATGCTGTTCGGTAAAAGTTTTAAAAACAAAGGCAACATTTGGCCCGGATTGGCCAACTTTGATTTCAGTGCCATTTTTGAATTTGTATACGCTCTGATCCGGAGTTGGAGCATAATTAACAACGAAATCACAAAGGGGCTGAGTTCCCTGAACATTTTTAGCCGATGTGCAAAGAACCGGAAAAATCCCGCGTTCAACGATACCTTTTTTGAGCCCATCACGCAACTCTTCGTCAGTTAGCGTATCATTTGCGAAGAATATTTCCATCAGGTTTTCATCAGCTTCTGCGGCCAATTCGACCAGACGTGCCAAATAATCACCGGCCTTTTTGGTTTCACTTGCAGGAATTTCGCTTTCAACCGGAGCGCCTCCGCCAACCGGATATTTTATTGCTTTTTTCCGGATAACATCAATAACCGTATCAAATCCAATACCCTCATTCATCGGATATTGAACAACCACCACCTTTTGCCCGAACGCCTCACGTGCACTCTCAACAGCCTTATCGAAATGCGACTTTTCATGATCCAGCTGATTCACAACCATAATAACAGGCTTTTTATGCTTGCTGGTATATCTCATTAATGATTCAGTCCCCGTTTCAACCCCATTCTGAGCATTGATGAGAAGCAGTGCAAAATCTACTGCGCTCAGTGCAGCTATTGCAGCTCCAACAAAATCATCTGCACCAGGGGTGTCAATGATATTGATTTTATAATCTTTGTATTCAGTGTACAGTACAGTTGCATAAACCGAATTGCCACGCTCGTGTTCAATTTCCTGGCAATCCGATACTGTGTTTTTGCTGCCAACATCCCCGCGCCGGCTGATCACACCTCCGTCAAACAATAGCGATTCGGCCAAGGTTGTTTTTCCTGACCCTGAATTGCCCAGAAGTGCAAGGTTCCGTATCTGATTCGTCTGGTAAACTTTCATAACTCCCTTAATTACTGGTAAAATGATGAGAAAACTTTCTTGCTAAAATTTTGGTCAGCAAAGCTAAGTTTTTTTTTTTAGATTCAAGAGCCAGCAATCATTACCTCACTTTTTATAAAATACCAATAAGGAAGTAAGGATTACAGCAACCAGAATTAATGAAATCACTATTAACAAGGGATTTATCCGGTGATGGATTGAGATGCTTCCGGTATTGCCGATGAGAACCTGTCCGGCCCAGAAATAGGGAGCACCGGTTGCCTTGGTGGCTTGATCGATATAGGTGTTTCGGGCTTTCATAAGTGCCTCACGCTGATCCATCCCTTCATATAGATTCCGGAAAAAGAATTTCATAATGGTTGCCGAGGATTGATCATCAATCGTCCACAAAGTTGTAATCACGGAGGGTACACCAGCGAATTGAAAACCTCTCGCCATACTCATAATTCCTTCACCAACCTGTAATTTTCCCGTTCCGGTATTACAGGCATTTAATATGACCAGCGAGGATTTGATTTTTAGCGACATCATTTCGAAAAGATAAAGACTCCAATCGGGTTCAGAGGGGTTTAAGAGAAGTCTTGATTGCATGGGATGGTTAGGATTCATGATGCCGTGCGTGGAAAGGGTTATCACTGATTCCCGCTGAAATGCACGTCGAAGGGATTGCTCTCCGGCTTTTTCGTTTTTAAAGATCCTGGTCCTGAAGTATTTGGAAACAGAATTTATTTCCTTGCCTGAATTCTCGAGGGCCAATAAATTAAGAGTATCCAATCTGGCTCCTTTGCTAATAAAGGGTGCGAACGCATAAACAGTTGACTTTCCTCTTTTTCCCGGGTTACTTCTGAACTGGTAAAGTTGTTCATGCGAAGAAATGTAAGATATCTGATATTTTCGGTTGAGGTAACTTAATTTCCTGAAATCAGAACCTTTGGGTCTTAGGGTATCGGAGACGAAAACCTCGAAAGGAAGAAAGCCCAGTTCCTCATCCGGAAGAATAATCAGCTGGTTAATTCCACTGAACTTTTCAATCGGAGCAAAAAAGTATTGATACATTAAGTTCGACAATCTGCTGAATTCCTGAAAAACCCTGGTATCAATATATGATGTTATAGAGGCATGAAAAGCGGTTATATCTTTCCTAAACTGATTTGGCAAAGTATTGCGGTAGGTAAACAGGGTATCACGAGTCAAAACCATGACGATCATGTAATCCTGTGATAACCTGTTGTCCCGCACCACTGTATAATCAACCAGGGCTTCACCCGGATTAATCAATTTCTGAATGTCTTCGGTAAAATAACCATGGTTGGAGTATACCATTTTAAAATACTCCGGATTCTCCCTTCTGGCTGTTATCCCGATGTTTTTTAATTTATCGGTAAGGTCCGATAGTCGGGTTTGTAACGAAATAATACTGTCAGTCTGAGAATTTGTTCCGGCAGAAATGCTGATAAGCCTCGACTCGATCTTATTGATTGACTGTTTGATACTATCTTCAAGGGTTATCCAGGGAGCTACATTTCCCATATATTCGCGAGCCTGGTTAGTTCGGAGGAATTCATTCAAAGTCGCCGATTTGTTCCGTTCAGATAACTGAAACGCTTGTTCAAGATATTTTTTTTCTCCCGTTAGCTTATATAGATCCAAGGCCATGTCCAGCGCATTGAAAAAATGGATTTTGGCTTCCGAGGCTAGATAAGGTTTGCTTTCAAATGAATACATGAATCGAAGTGTATCCATCATTTCAAGAGCAACCATAAAGGTTTTCAAACCATTGACAAGATCGTCAGGGTTATGTAGCTGATTATACCTTCTATGGTAGGTGTGAGCTTTATAGGCAGTGAATTCAGCGAGTTGAGGAGTGACTTTGTTAATGCGGGGATTTGTCGAAAGATCAGTCTGGGAGCAGGTTGGATCAAGCCAGAATAAGGCTTTCTGGAAATATTCCAATGCCTTGGTGTACTCTTCTTTCCCCCCATAACTGGCACCAAGGTTAGCGTAATATGGAGCAGGGTTTCTGCCCGACAGGATAGCATATTCTATTGCTTTGGAGAAACATAACCTGGCGCTGTCAGTGTTGTCCAAATATTGGTAACAATGACCGATATTGTTAATCACCACGATAAATTCCTGTTTGCTCAGGCCTGGTATTTTTGATTTTACCTTGAGCGATTGATTAAAATAATTTAGAGATTCCCTGAAGTTTCCCCGTCGGTTGAACAATACGCCCAGTTCATTTAAAACCTGTGCTACAGCCGGTAAACTATCAAGATCCCTATATATTGAAAGGGATTCAATGAGTACAGAATCGGCCGTCTGGTTAGAGCTATTCATGGTAGATAAAATCGAGCTTAAATCGCTTAAGTCCTCAGCCAGAATAACAATTCGGCCAATTTTGCGGTTTAAACTGATCGACCGCTCGAAATTTCTGGCTGATTCAAACAGGTCGCCTGTTTTTTTATATAATCTGGCCAGTTCTCCATAGGAATCAGCGAGCAGGATACGGTTTAATGTCCCGTTAACCGGTCGGATCGCAATAGAGGCTAAAAGACTGTCGGCCGCCTGGTTATTAGAGGTTGCTGACGAAAGAATAAGTGAATGGTACAGTAAGCGGTTTGCCCGTATACCTGGCTTGTCGTTATGATCATCGCTGAATTTAAGATAGTTATTGTAGGCAATATGGGAGGATGTTAAGTTGTCTGACCAGGCACTGAAAATGGCAGCTTCAAGCCATATTTCGGCAAGATCGGAAGTGTTCTGGGTTTGCATATTGGCCATGGATTGATAGATATACTTGGCGGCTTCCCTTCGTTTTCCTTCAAACGCCAACTGGTTGAGCCTGGTTGTGTCGATAAAACCGGCTGGTTCCTGAATGGCTGCACTAACAGGATCATGCCGGACCAGGACCAACGTAATTGTTATAATAATCAGTATTTTAGTAACTTTTATCATCAAGATCTTTTCCATGACAATCCCAACAAATATATTATATTATATGTAGGTCCTTTCGAAATTGCCATGCAGTAATTGTTAAAAAAGATAGAATTGCAAAAAAAATTCAAAAAGATGGGTTACCTTTATACCCAAATCGGCATTAAGTTAAGCCAAAGTAAATCTTTGATAAATCGAAAGGAAGATATTATGAGGAAAAACATAATGAGCATAATCTTGACAGGGGTATTTGCATGGATGGCAATGGGTACCCAGGCTCAAAATTTCCGCATCGAAATTGTTAAGGGACAGGTTGTGGACCTTAACCAGGATCATCACTGGGATTTCGTAACTTTTGGATTAACTGGTCCGGCTTCATTTAGTGTTACTTATGTCGAAATTCTGAATGAGAACGGAACATCTTGTGGTATCGTTTATAATCCAATGCGGATTTCCAGGGATCGGATTTCCTGGTTTCTCATCAACCTTGAAGAATTTAACACGCAACGGGTTTTCTATTTGAAGGTTCATGTTGTAAAGAATAATGGATCCACTTCCGATAGTATTAGTTTGATGACCACACCACAAAATGCAGGAACCAGCCCGATTGTTCCTGATGAGACCATCTTAATTGTTAAGTATCCGTAAACCGGATCCAATCAGGTCAATGATATACAGTCCCGGTCATCCGGGACTTTTTTTTGAAATTTTGCATTGGCGTTCGTTTTTCTGAAAAAAACTTTTACCTTTGCGAACCATTTTGTTAAAAACAAGCGGGTTAAAAAAAGCTCATAATGCCTACGATACAGCAATTAGTAAGAAAAGGTAGAATCAGTAAGAATGATAAGAGCAAAGCTCCGGCTCTTGATTCTTGTCCTCAGCGCCGCGGAGTTTGTGTGAGGGTTTATACGACCACACCTAAGAAGCCAAACTCTGCCATGCGGAAAGTTGCCAGGGTACGATTGACGAACCAGAAGGAAGTCAATGTGTATATACCAGGTGAAGGTCATAATCTTCAGGAGCACTCCATTGTACTGGTACGCGGTGGAAGGGTTAAAGATCTTCCGGGTGTTCGCTACCATATGGTAAGGGGTACATTAGATGCTGCCGGTGTTGATGGCAGAAAACAGAGAAGATCAAAATACGGTGCCAAAAGGCCTAAAAAATAGTCTGTTACAGTAAGCAATTTTTTCTATGAGAAAAGCGAGAGCCAAAAAGAATATAGTACTTCCGGATCCCAAATTTGGTGATGCCCGGGTCACCCGCTTCGTAAATGACCTGATGTACAGCGGGAAGAAAAGTATTGCTTTTGCCAATTTCTACGATGCTTTGGAATTGGTGGGAAAGAAAACACAGGACAGCGGATTATCCGCTCTTGATGTATGGAAGAAGGCACTTGAAAACATTACTCCTGCAGTGGAAGTAAAAAGCCGCAGGGTTGGTGGTGCTACCTTCCAGGTTCCTATGGAAATTCGGCCCGACCGGAAAATATCCATCGGAAACAAGAACCTGATCGCCTTTGCACGTAAACGTGCCGGTCGGTCGATGAGTGAGAAATTAGCTGCAGAAATTGTAGCTGCATTTAACGAAGAAGGCGCAGCTTTCAAGAAAAAGGAAGATACGCACCGGATGGCCGAAGCAAACCGGGCATTCGCGCATTTCCGGTTTTAACCGGAGCAAAGTTCTTTGACACGTTGGGATGGCACTAGATCTCTCTTATACCAGAAACATCGGTATTATGGCGCATATTGATGCGGGAAAAACCACTACTACCGAGCGCATTCTGTTTTATACCGGAATTAATCACCGGATGGGAGAAGTTCATGACGGTGCTGCAACTATGGATTGGATGATACAGGAGCAGGAACGGGGGATTACAATAACCTCTGCCGCAACCACTACCTGGTGGAAATATGACGGGCAGAACTACAAATTTAATATTATAGATACGCCCGGCCATGTTGATTTCACTGTTGAAGTGGAAAGATCTCTTCGCGTGCTCGATGGAGCAATAGCCGTTTTTTGCGGTGTTAGCGGGGTAGAACCACAATCTGAAACTGTCTGGCATCAAGCTGATAAATACAAGGTTCCCCGAATCGCTTTTGTTAACAAGATGGACAGACCCGGCTCCGATTTTATTGGCGTCCTGAATGAAATGAAGGAAAAACTGGGGGCTAAACCCCTTGCAATCCAAATTCCAATCGGAATAGAAGATAAGTTTATCGGAGTAGTCGACCTGATACAAAACAAAGCCCTAATTTGGCCGGAAGAAGATTTTCTCGGATCACACCCTGAGATTCATCCCATACCGGCGGATATGCGGGAACAGGCTGAAGAATGGCGAAACTTGCTGATTGAATCAGTTTGTGAAACCGATGACCTGCTTCTGGAAAGGTTTTTTGCAGATAAAGATAGCATCCAAGCCAATGACCTGTTGACTGCAATTCGGACTGCAACCCTTAACAGGGTTCTAATTCCGGTTCTTTGCGGATCAGCATTTAAAAATAAAGGCGTGCAGCCTCTGCTTAATGCAATTGCTGCTTTCTTACCTGGCCCACTTGATGTTGGAGCGGTTCAGGGTTTAGATCCTGTAACTAACCAAATCGTGAGCAGGGATTCTGATCCAAACGCGCCTTTCGCAGCACTCGCTTTTAAAATTGCTACTGACCCATTTGTTGGCCGTTTGGCTTACTTGAGGGTTTACTCCGGGACAATCCATTCGGGAGCCACTGTTTTTAACATGCGTACCGAAAAAAGAGAAAGGATTACCCGACTATATCAAATGCATGCAAACAAGCAGAATCCGCGTGATCAGGTGGAGGCAGGTGATATTTGTGCAGCCGTCGGATTTAAAGACATAAAGACCGGCGATACTCTGTGTGAAGAAAACCATAAAATCCTGCTCGAATCTATCAGTTTTCCTGAACCCGTTCTTGGTATGGCCGTTGAGGCAAGAACCCAGGATGATATGGCAAGACTGACTGATGCTCTTCAAAAACTGGTAGAGGAGGATCCAACTTTTAGGGTTAAAATCGATGAGGAATCTGGTCAGACAGTTTTAAGCGGGATGGGTGAACTGCATCTTGAAATTATACTGGACCGACTCAAAAGGGAATTCAAACTCGAAATTAATCGCGGACTTCCACAGGTAGCCTATAAGGAATCAATCCGGCAGGAAGCTGAAATGCATACCATTTTCAGAAAAAACACCGGAGGACGGAATCTTTTTGCTGACATACACGTGAAGATTTCTCCTGAAACCGCACAGAAGGGCCTTGAATTTATTTCAGAATTAAAACCGGACGAACTTCCCAAATCATACATCGCAGCTGTTGAACGAGGCTTTAAAAATGCCATGAACAGCGGTGTATTAGCCGGGTTTCCATTAAATCGATTGAAAGTGACATTAACCGGTGGATCTTTTCACCCCGTTGATTCTGATGATCTTTCTTTCGAAATCGCAGCACAAAAAGCTTTTCGTGAAGGTTGTGAGAAATCGCAACCGGTTCTATTGGAACCAATCATGAGCCTTGAAGTTGTTTCTCCGGAAGAATTCGTGGGAGATGTAATTGCCGATCTCAACAAAAGGCGTGGACAAGTTACCGGGATGGAAAATAAACCCGGCGGACGTGTGGTTAAAGCTACAGTACCCCTTTCCGAACAGTTCGGATATGTAACGGTACTCAGGACATTAACCTCCGGACGAGCCAGTTCAACCATGGAAGTATCTCATTATGATGAAGTACCTCGTGAAATAGCCATCGCCGTGTTACAAAAAGTATTTGGAAGAGTGGATTTATTGTAGATAAATATATATAGGAATGAGTCAGAAAATTAGAATTAAGTTGAAGTCTTACGATCACAACCTGGCGGACAAGTCTGCCGAGAAAATCGTAAAAACGGTAAAAAGTACCGGAGCCGTTGTTAGCGGTCCGATACCACTTCCTACCCATACCAGGGTGTTTACTGTTCTGAGATCAACTTTCGTAAACAAAAAGTCGAGAGAACAATTTCAGCTGTGCTCATACAAAAGGCTGATTGACATCTACGGCTCAACAGCAAAAACGATCGATGCACTGATGAAACTGGAGCTGCCCAGCGGAGTTGAAGTTGAAATAAAAGTATAATTCTAAGAGCTAATAAAATGCAAGGCTTAATCGGGAAAAAGATCGGGATGACTTCAGTTTTCGCTGCTGATGGGAAAAATGTTCCATGCACCGTAATTGAAGTGGGTCCTTGTGTGGTTACCCAGATCAAAACTCACGAAATTGATGGGTATGAGGCTGTGCAGGTGGCCTTTGACGATAAAAAGGATAAGAACACCCCAAAACCGATGTTGGGTCATTTCAAAAAGGCCAACACCACACCAAAACGTGAAGTTGCCGAGTTCAAAAAGGACACCGGCGAAGTTCTGAAACTCGGGGACGTTATAACAGTGGATACCTTTAGTAATGATCGCTGGGTTGACGTCACAGGAGTAACAAAAGGAAAAGGATTTCAGGGTGTTATTAAACGTCATGGTTTCTCCGGAGTAGGGGATAGCACTCATGGCCAGCATAATCGCTTGCGTGCACCGGGTTCACTCGGAGCTTCATCTTATCCTAGCCGCGTTTTTAAAGGGATGAGGATGGCCGGCCACGATGGCGTTACTAACGTTAAGTTGCTTAGTCTTCAAGTCCTGAAAATTGTTCCGGAACATAACTTGATGATTGTGAAAGGTTCGGTTCCTGGTGCGAAAGGTTCATACGTAATAATTGAGAAGTGATGAAATTAGCAGTATACAAGACTTCCGGCGAAGAGACCGGGCGAACCGTGGAGCTGCGCGACGATGTTTTTGCCATCAGTCCGAATGATCATGCTATTTATCTGGATGTAAAGCAATTCATGGCGAATAAACGCCAGGGAACGCACAAATCCAAAGAACGTAACGAGATTCGCGGAAGTTCCAAGAAGATCAAAAAGCAAAAAGGTACCGGCGGAGCTCGCGCAGGTAATATTAAGTCGCCACTGTTTCGGGGAGGTGGACGGGTTTTCGGACCCGTACCACGTGATTACAGTTTTAAACTGAATAAAAAAGTAAAGATTCTTGCCCGTAAATCTGCATTGACTTATAAGGCGCAAGGATCACAGATCGTGGTGGTTGAGGATTTCATCATGGATGAACCAAAGACCCGGACAATGGTTGAGATCCAGCAAAACCTCAAATCAGAGAACAAAAAATTGTTATTGGTTTTAAATCAACCGAATAAAAACATATATTTGTCCTCTCGAAATTTGCAGGGTATCAAAGTCATAATGGTCTCGGATCTAAATACTTATGATATATTAAATGCTTCATCTGTAGCCTTCCTGGAGAGTTCGATTGAAGCTTTGAATGGAAATTTCGGACAATAAGAACTGGTAACAATGGATATTCTGATCAAGCCGATTGTAACGGAGAAAATGACAGGGCAGACCGAAGACCTTAAGTGTTACGGTTTTATCGTAGACAAAAGGGCCAATAAAAATCAGATTAAGAAGGCCGTACAGGATATGTACGGGGTTTCAGTTGTTTCCGTTAACACGATGCGTTACGGCGGCAAAGAAAAATCGAGATTTTCACGCACTGGAGTGGTACGTGGACGGAGCAGCGCCTTTAAGAAAGCGATTGTTTCCCTGATTGATGGAGAGGTCATAGATTTTTACAGCAATATTTAACTAAGCAATGGCAGTTCGCAGTTTTAATCCCGTAACACCGGGGCAGAGAAAAAAGGTTATCGGAACGTACGAGGAAATTACTCAGACGACACCCGAAAAATCTTTATTGAAGCCAGCTAGAAAATCTGGTGGACGGAACAATAGCGGCCGGATGACCATGAGGTATCTGGGTGGCGGTCATAAACAAATGTATCGTGTTATCGACTTTAAAAGAGATAAAGACGGTATCCCGGCTAAAGTTTCGACCATTGAATACGATCCAAACCGTACAGCACGTATTGCTTTATTGGTTTACGCCGACGGAGAAAAAAAGTATATCATCGCCCCTAACGGGTTGAGCATTGGCCAGGAATTAATGTCGGGAGCCGGAATAGCTCCTGAGATTGGCAATAGCCTTCCTTTGGGTGAAATACCGCTGGGTACAATTGTTCACAATATCGAACTTCGCCCCGGACAGGGTGGAGCTATGGCCAGAGGTGCCGGAACTTATGCCCAGGTCGTCTCCAGGGAAGGACGATATGCCATTGTTAAATTGCCATCAGGCGAAACCAGACTGGTTCTTGTTGCTTGTCGTGCTACTATCGGAACAGTTTCAAATTCCGATCATGGACTGGAAAGCGATGGGAAAGCCGGTCGGGTAAGATGGCAGGGACGCCGTCCAAGAGTTAGAGGTGTGGTTATGAACCCGGTGGATCATCCAATGGGTGGCGGAGAAGGCCGTGCTTCTGGCGGACATCCGCGTTCCAGAAAGGGTTTGTTGGCTAAAGGATACAAAACCCGGCATCCTAAGAAATCATCGTCTAAGTTTATCCTTGAAAGACGTAAAAAGTAACTGATAATAAACTACTGTATGAGCCGATCATTAAAAAAAGGTCCTTTTATCGAATTTAGCCTGGAAAAGAAAATTCTGGCCTTAAATGCAGCCGCAAAAAAATCGGTTGTTAAAACATGGGCAAGAAGAAGTATCATCTCACCTGATTTTGTTGGACATACTGTTGCCGTTCATAATGGGAATAAGTTTATTCCGGTTTACATCACAGAAAATATGGTAGGGCATAAACTGGGAGAATTCGCACCAACACGAATTTTCAGAGGACATGCCGGAAACCGGAAGAGATAGTAGAATATTGCATTAGCGAGAAGATAAAAACTCAGAAAAATGGGATCCAGAAAGCAAGCAGCAGCAAATCGGACTAAAGAAGAGCGGAAATCATTATTTCTGGCTGCTTTGAATAACAATCCGACCTCCCCACGCAAAATGAGGTTGGTTGCCGATATGATCCGGGGGATGGAAGTAAAACGGGCATTGGATGTATTGCGATATAACCCGAAAGAAGCCTCCCGGAAATTAGAAAAACTCCTGATGTCAGCCATATCAAACTGGCAGGCAAAAAATGACGGGGTTCGGATTGAAGATAGTCATTTATATGTTAAACAAGTATTTGTGGACTCGGCACGAATCCTGAAAAGATTGCGCCCTGCACCACAGGGTCGCGGGCACAGGATCAAGAAACGTTCCAACCACGTGACAATTTATCTGGACAGTCATAAACAAGTCGAAAAAACGGACGCATAAATGGGACAAAAAGTAAACCCTATTAGCAATCGCCTGGGCATTATAAAAGGTTGGGATTCCAATTGGTACGGAGGCAATGACTTTTCGGAAAAACTGGTTGAGGATTATAAAATCCGTGAATATCTGAACGCTCGTCTGGCCAAAGCCAGCGTGTCTAAAATCGTGATTGAGCGTACCTTAAAGCTTATTACCATTACGGTAAATACTGCCCGACCGGGTATTATTATCGGTAAAGGAGGCCAGGAGGTTGATAAGCTGAAGGAAGAGCTAAAAAAAATTACCAATAAAGAGGTCCAGATCAATATTTTTGAGATCAAAAGACCTGAAATGGATGCAGTGATTGTAGCTGCTAACGTTGCCCGTCAGCTTGAAGGTAAGATTGCTTACCGCCGGGCTATCAAGATGGCAATTGCTTCTACCATCCGAATGGGTGCAGAAGGGATAAAAATTCAAATCTCAGGCAGATTGAATGGCGCAGAAATGGCTCGTTCAGAAACCTATAAAGAGGGAAGAATTCCATTGCATACCCTTCGCGCTGATATCGATTATGCATTGGCGGAAGCCCATACTAAAATTGGTACTACCGGGATAAAAGTATGGATTTGCAAAGGTGAAATCTTTGGCAAACGCGATTTATCGCCAAATATCGGTGCAAAAGCTCCGAGAAAAGGGTTTAAGAAAAGAAGAGGTTAATATCGTCTGAATAATCACAGATTGTCATGTTACAACCGAAAAAGACTAAGTACAGAAAGCAACAGAAGGGGAAGATGAAGGGTAACTCCCAGCGGGGTAACCAACTAGCCTTTGGATCATTTGGAATCAAAGCTTTGGAAACATGCTGGATGACCGGACGTCAACTTGAAGCAGCCCGTGTTGCCGTGACTCGTCATATGCAGCGCCAGGGACAGATTTGGATAAGGGTTTTTCCTGATAAACCGATAACAAAGAAACCGGCTGAAGTACGTATGGGTAAAGGTAAAGGTGCTCCGGAAGGTTTTGTTGCCAGGGTTACCCCAGGCAGAATTCTATTCGAAGCCGAGGGTGTTTCACTGGAACTCGCTAAGGAAGCATTGCGGCTTGCCGCTCAAAAACTGCCGGTGAAAACTAAGTTTATTATCAGGCGTGATTTTGTTGAAGACTCAAATTCTGAATAATGAAAAACGTAGAGATTCGCGAACTGACGGCTAAGGAACTGACCGAAAGGATCGATACCGAAAAAGGTAATTTGGTTCGGATGCAGATAAACCATACGATTTCTCCGCTTGACCACCCCCATCATATCCGCGAGACCAGACGAATGGTCGCACAGCTGAGGACCGAATTGCGCAAGCGGCAAGTAATTAAAAACAAGAAAAGCCAATAATCTATGGAAGGTAACAGAAACTTGCGTAAGGAACGTACCGGTGCAGTCGTCAGCAATAAGATGAAAAAAACTATTGTTGTTGCGGTTAAAAGAAAAGTTAAACATCCTATATACGGGAAGTTTGTTAACAAGACTACCAAATTCGTTGCTCATGACGAAGAGAACACCTGTAAAGAAGGAGATCTCGTCCGGATCATGGAAACCCGGCCTCTGAGCAAACGGAAAAATTGGAGATTAGTGGAAATTATAGAAAGAGCCAAGTAACCATGATACAGCAAGAGAGTAGAATGACCGTTGCCGATAACAGCGGTGCCAAAGAAGTTTTATGCATCCGGGTTTTAGGCGGGACAGGCAAAAAATACGCCACTGTTGGCGATAAAGTGGTTGTTACTGTAAAATCTGCTTTACCTGGTGGAGAACTAAAAAAAGGTACTGTTTCTAAAGCGGTAATTGTTCGTACAACCAAGGAAATAAGGAGAAACGACGGATCCTATATCCGTTTTGACGATAACGCATGCGTTCTTTTGAATCCTACCGGAGAAATCCGCGGAACACGTATTTTCGGACCGGTAGCGAGAGAACTTCGCGAAAATTACATGAAGATCGTTTCACTGGCCCCTGAAGTGTTATAATCAAAAAGCACAGACCATGCAGAAAAAAATGAATATTAAAAAAGGAGATACCGTTATTGTGATTGCAGGTAACTCTAAAGGTCAACAGGGCCGTGTGCTGGAAATAATCCGGAAAAATGACAGGGCTATAGTGGAAGGTGTGAATATGCTTTCCAAGCACACTAAAGCGGACAAAAACGCACCACAAGGTGGTATCATCAAAAGAGAAGGTCCAATACATGTATCAAACTTGATGCTGCTGGATCCTACTACCGGAAAACCGACTCGTATCGGACGCCGTCTTGATGATAATGGTAAATTGGTACGTTATGCCAAAAAATCTGGAGAGGAGATCAAGTAATGAAATACACACCAAGCCTGAAGGTAAAATACCAGGAAGAAATTATTCCTGCCCTGACAAAAGAGTTTGATTATAAAACTGTTATGCAAGTACCGCGTTTGGAAAAAATCGTGGTGAACCGTGGAGTGGGAAAAGCTGTTGCTGATAAAAAGCTGATTGAAGTTGCTCAGGAAGAACTTACTGCAATTACTGGTCAGAAGGCAGTGCAAACGCTCTCTAAAAGAGACATATCAAACTTTAAGCTCAGGCAGAAGATGCCGATCGGGGTAAAAGTAACCCTTCGACGTGAAAAAATGTACGAATTTCTGGAAAGACTTATAGCTGTAGCCCTTCCACGTATAAGAGACTTTAACGGTGTAGGCGCCAAATTTGATGGACGCGGCAATTATACGCTCGGAATTACTGAACAGATTATTTTCCCGGAAATTGAAATAGATAAAATACATTCAATGATCGGTATGGAAATCAGTTTTGTTACAACCGCCAAAACCGATGAGGAAGGTCTTGCCCTGCTCAAAGAATTTGGAATACCTTTTAAATCAACTAATAAGAAATAGGGATGGCAAAAGAATCCATGAAGGCTCGCGAAGTTAAGCGGCAGAAAATGGTTGAGAAATATGCTGAAAAGCGTGCCAAACTTAAGGCCGAGGGTGATTTTATTGGCTTAAGTAAACTTCCAAAGAATTCTTCAAAAGTAAGATTGCATAACCGGTGTAAACTGACCGGTAGGCCAAAAGGATATATGCGTCAATTTGGGATTAGCCGTATTTCATTCCGTGAAATGGCTTCCAATGGGCTGATACCGGGTATTAAAAAAGCAAGTTGGTAATTTAATTATTAGATAAAAATGACTGATCCTATTGCAGATTACCTGACGCGTGTGCGTAATGCGATTATGGCCAAACATAAAGTGGTTGAGATCCCAGCTTCAAACCTGAAAAAAGAGATGACTAAAATCCTTTTTGAAAAAGGTTATATCCTCAGCTATAAATTCGAAGAGGATGATAAACAGGGAATTATTAAAATCGCTCTGAAATACCATCCGATTTCGAAGGTTTCGGCAATAAAAAGCCTGAAACGTATAAGCAAACCAGGACTTCGCAAATATAGCGATGTCGACAATCTACCCAGGGTATTGAATGGTATGGGTATTGCCATACTATCTACCTCAAGGGGTTTGATGACGGAAAAAGAAGCCCGCAAGGAAAATGTTGGCGGTGAGGTTATTTGTTACGTTTATTAAAAAGCATTCCACGATGTCACGAATTGGAAAATTACCCATAGCATTACCTTCAGGTGTAACTGTAAAGGTTCACGATGATAATCTGGTAGAAGTTGTCGGTCCGCTGGGTTCTTTAAAACAGCAGGTTGATCCGGATATCCAGGTCAAGGTTGAAAATGGAATTGTAAATGTGATCCGGCCTACTGAACAGAAAAGGCACCGTGCACTGCATGGCCTTTACAGATCTCTCATTCAGAACATGGTTACCGGTGTATCAACAGGATATGAAATAAAGCAGGAACTGGTTGGCGTTGGATATAAAGCAACAGCCGAAGGTCAGATGCTTGAACTGCATCTTGGTTTTTCACATCCCTTTGTGATACAGTTACCTCCGGAAGTGAAGGTTGATGCTGTGACCGAACGACGCAGTAATCCAATCATTACACTTAAGAGTATTGATAAACAGCTGATTGGACAAATCGCTGCAAAAATTCGTTCCTTTAGGCCACCCGAACCATATAAAGGCAAAGGGGTAAAATTTGTAAACGAAATGCTTCGCAGGAAATCTGGTAAAACAGCTGGTAGCTGATGCTGGTTAATTATCGAAAAAATAAAAGATAAAATTTATAAGAAATGGCTTTTTCAAAGCGTGAACGCAGACTGAAGATCAAGAACAGGATACGGAAGGATATGTCCGGTTCAACGGAAGTTCCCAGACTGTCCGTTTTTCGCAGCAATCGACAGATTTCTGTGCAGGTGATTAATGATCTAACCGGACGGACACTGGTTTCGGCCTCTTCCTTAGAGAAGGAGATTGCCCAGAAAGAAAGTATTAAAAAAACTGATCAGGCAAAACTCGTTGGTAAACTAATTGCCGAAAAGGCCCTTGCCAACGGAATCAGCAAAGTCGTTTTCGACCGGAACGGGTATTTATATCATGGTAGAATAAAATCGTTGGCAGATGCAGCCCGTGAAGGTGGGCTTAAATTCTAAGAAATATGACTACTAGTGTACGTAAGGTAAAAACAAGTGATCTTGAACTGAAGGACCGGCTGGTTGCAATTAACAGGGTAACGAAAGTAACCAAAGGGGGGCGAAATTTCAGCTTCTCTGCAATAGTTGTGGTGGGGAATGAAGATGGAGTTGTCGGATGTGGTTTGGGTAAGGCTAATGAAGTTACTACGGCTATCGCCAAAGGGGTAGAAGCAGCCAAGAAAAACCTGATCAAAGTTCCGATCATTAATGGCACTATCCCTCATGAACAGATTGCAAAGTTTGGTGGAGCGACTGTTTGGCTTAAACCAGCCTCCGGTGGTACAGGAGTAAAGGCAGGTGGTGCTATGCGCGCTGTCCTTGAAAGCGTGGGAATACATAATGTGCTCGCCAAATCGAAAGGTTCTTCTAATCCTCATAACCTCGTGAAAGCCACGATGAAGGCCCTGGTTGAAATGAGAGATGCCCTTACGGTAGCTCAGCATCGGGGTGTAAGCCTTGATAAAGTTTTTAATGGATAATCCGGTATTATTTTGAAATCATGGCTAAGATTAAAATAACTCAAACAATAAGTAAGATCCATACAACCGAAAGGCAGAAAAGAACCCTTGAGGCACTTGGATTGAAGCGAATGCATGCCACTGTAATTGTGGAGGCCACTCCCCAGATTTTGGGAATGGTTGGAAAAGTAAAACACCTGGTGTCAACCGAGACAACTAAGTAATTAATTTGTAAGACTTAAATCCGATGGAATTACATAATCTGAAACCAGCTGAAGGATCAGTACACCGGGAAAAGAGAATTGGTCGCGGTCAAGGCTCAGGCCATGGCGGAACTTCTACACGTGGTCATAAAGGCGCAAAATCACGGTCTGGTTACTCTAAAAAAGTAGGTTTCGAAGGAGGGCAGATGCCTATTCAGCGCCGCCTGCCGAAATTTGGCTTTACCAATATCAACCGTAAGGAATTTAAGGGTATTAACGTGGGAACGCTCCAGATGGTTGCTGAAAAAATGAATCTTTCCCTTATCGATGTTGAAACTTTGATCTCGGTAGGTTTAGCCCACAAGAATGATAAGGTGAAAATTCTGGGTAATGGTACCCTTACCACCAAGCTTGAAGTTAAAGCACATGCATTTTCGGAGTCTGCGGTGAAAGCAATAGAAGCTCAACAAGGAACCGTAGTAAAATTATAACCGGATGAAGAGATTTATCGAAACACTGAAGAACATCTGGAGGATTGAAGACCTCCGTGCACGGATCCTGACAACCTTGGGTCTGGTACTTGTTTATCGGCTCGGTAGTTTTGTGGTTTTACCTGGCATTGATCCTACCCAGCTTGACGCCCTTAAGCGCCAAACTGCTGGTGGACTCGAAGGTTTGCTGGATATGTTTTCAGGAGGTGCATTTTCTAATGCTTCGATCTTTGCTTTAGGGATCATGCCCTATATTTCCGCATCGATCGTAGTACAGTTGCTCACCATCGCGATCCCTTATTTTCAGCGTTTGCAGAAGGAGGGCGAGAGCGGAAGGAAGAAAATGAACCAGATTACGCGCTGGTTGACGGTTTTGATTACAGCCGCACAGGGACCAAGTTATATTTATAACCTGCATGTTCAGTTGCCGGAAACAGCCTTCATCATTAAAGGAGCATTCTTTACTTTTTCATCCGTAACAATTCTTACTGCCGGGACGCTTTTTGTAATGTGGCTGGGAGAAAGGATAACGGACAAGGGTGTTGGTAATGGAATCTCATTAATTATCATGATCGGAATTATTGCCCGGTTGCCATTTGCGCTTATGGGAGAAGTTGCTACCAAACTTGAACAGAAAGGGGGCGGATTGGTCATGATTCTGGTTGAGATTATTCTGCTGGTTATCGTGATCATGGGTGCCATCGCGCTGGTGCAGGCAACAAGGAGAGTGCCGGTTCAATATGCTAAACGTATCGTGGGCAATAAGCAATATGGTGGCGTTCGACAATATATACCATTGAAAATTAACGCTGCCGGTGTTATGCCGATCATCTTTGCACAAGCTTTCATGTTTATTCCAATGATGGTGGGAAGGTTTAATACTGAAGCTGCAGGCAAATTTGTACAGGCATTCGGTAATTACGGCGGATTCTGGTACAACGCTACATTTGCGTTCCTGATTATTGCTTTTACGTACTTTTATACGGCCGTTACAGTTAATCCAACACAAATGGCTGAAGATATGAAACGAAACGGCGGGTTCATTCCAGGTGTTAAACCAGGGAGGAAAACCGTTGATTTTCTTGATACAGTAATGTCGAGAATTACGCTTCCCGGCTCCATTTTTCTGGCTTTCATTGCCATCCTTCCAGCATTTGCAAGGTTGATTGGTGTGAATAGCCAGTTTGCGGCGTTTTTCGGGGGGACTTCCCTCCTGATTTTGGTTGGTGTGGTTCTGGATACATTGCAACAGGTTGAAAGTCATTTGCTCATGCGTCACTATGATGGACTGATGAAATCAGGCCGGATAAAAGGTCGCGCGGGTAGTACGGCTTCCATTTAGTTGCGTTTTGCGTTCTTTGTATGTTTCAATTAAGGACAGACGAAGAGGTTGAGTTGCTTCGGCAAAGCAACCTGCTCGTATCTGCTACTCTGGCTGCTGTTGCTTCTTTGATGAAACCCGGGGTTTCAACTATGGAAATCGACCAAAGGGCTGAAGGGTTTATCCGTGATCATGGGGGAGTGCCGGGATTTAAAGGTTATCAGGGTTATCCTGCTACGCTTTGTGTCTCGATCAATGATGAGGTAGTTCACGGAATTCCTTCCCGGAGAGTTCTCAAAGATGGCGATATAGTGTCTGTGGATTGCGGAGTTTTGATGAATGGATTCCATGGTGATTCTGCTTTTACGTTTACCATCGGGGTTGTAAAACCAGAAGTGTTAAAACTGATCAGGGTAACCAAAGAATGTTTGAAACTGGGAATATCTCAGGCAGTCACAGGAAAACGAATCGGCGATATTGGTCATGCCATTCAAAAGCACGCAGAGATAAACGGGTTCTCGGTTGTAAGAGAAATGGTCGGACACGGTGTTGGACGTCATCTTCACGAACCACCAGAAGTTCCTAATTATGGGAAGCCCGGAACCGGAGAGGTTCTGCAAAAAGGGCTAACCATTGCGATAGAACCGATGATTAACCTGGGCAAAAGGCACATTCATCAAGATCAGGACGGGTGGACTATCCGGACTGCTGACCGAAAGCCATCAGCCCATTTTGAACATTCGATAGTGGTAAAGGATCAAATAGCAGATGTATTGTCTGATTTTAATATAATTGAAGAAGCAGTTTCTAAAGTTTAATATATGCCAAAGCAGCCTTCTATCGAACAGGATGGTACAATTATCGAAGCTCTGTCCAATGCTATGTTCCGCGTAGAATTGGAGAATGGGCACGTTATAACCGCCCATATCTCCGGCAAAATGCGTATGCATTATATTAAAATACTGCCGGGAGACAAGGTGAGAGTCGAAATGTCTCCATACGATCTGACAAAAGGACGAATTGCATACCGATACAAAAATTGATAAAATAGCGACCATGAAGGTAAGAGCATCCGTTAAGAAGCGTTCCGCCGAGTGCAAAATTGTACGTCGGAAAGGACGATTATATGTAATTAATAAGAAAAATCCCAAGTTCAAGCAACGTCAGGGATAATTGGTATTTTGAAACAACTCATAAGGAATATCTTTTATGGCACGTATCGTTGGTGTTGATATACCAAACAACAAGAGGGGCGAAATCGCACTCACTTATATCTATGGAATCGGCAGAAGCACATCCCGTAGAATTCTGGACCAAGCCGGTGTTGATAAAGATCGAAAAGTTCAGGATTGGACTGATGATCAAAGCACCGCCATCCGTAATTTCATCAATGAGAATTTCAAAATCGAAGGTGAACTTCGGTCTGAAACTCAGATTAATATCAAACGTCTAATGGACATAGGTTCCTATAGGGGTATCCGCCATCGTCTCGGCTTGCCGGTGCGTGGACAAAGTACCAAGAACAATGCCCGTACCCGAAAAGGAAGACGGAAAACTGTAGCGAACAAAAAGAAAGCGACTAAATAACCGTTAGACTATGGCAAAGAAGAAAGTTAAAGCAGCAAAGAAACGGATTGTGCAGGTTGAAGCACTTGGACAGGCACACATCCATTCTTCATTTAACAATATTATTGTTTCCCTGACCAACAAT
The DNA here is from genome assembly GCA_007280905.1 of Porphyromonadaceae bacterium. GTDB lineage: Bacteria > Bacteroidota > Bacteroidia > Bacteroidales > UBA12481 > UBA12481. The sequence continues at coordinate 84,414 of QYQM01000061.1, forward strand.
TCCGGACAGGTTATTGCTTGGTCTTCAAGCGGGAAAAACGGTTTCCGGGGGTCGAAAAAGAATACCCCGTATGCAGCCCAAATTGCAGCTCAGGATGCGTCTAAAGTAGCATACGACCTGGGCCTGAGGAAAGTGAAAGTTTTCGTAAAAGGACCTGGTAATGGCAGGGAATCTGCAATCCGTACGATTCATAACAGCGGTATCGAAGTTGTCGAGATCGTTGACGTAACACCGCTGCCGCATAATGGCTGCCGCCCTCCTAAACGCAGGAGAGTATAAGAAATTCGAATTAACAAACGATAAATCAGAGTTAGATGGCTAAGTATACTGGACCAAAGACCAGAATCGCAAGAAAATTTGGAGAACCGATTTACGGACCGGATAAGTATTTTGATAAAAGGAATTATCCGCCGGGATTTCATGGTCCTTCAAGAAGAAGAAGAAAGCTTTCAGAATATGGCACTCAGTTGAAAGAGAAGCAGAAAGCTAAATATACCTATGGGGTACTTGAGAAACAGTTTGCTAATCTGTTTCATAAAGCCCAAAGGACAAAAGGTATTACCGGTGAAGTTTTATTGCAGCTTCTCGAGACACGTTTGGATAACGTTGTATTCCGACTTGGAATTTCCAATACGCGTGCAGCTGCCCGGCAATTGGTTAACCACAGACATATCGTGATTAATGGAAAGGTTGTTGATATAGCTTCTTATCTGGTTAAACCTGGTGACGTCATCGGTGTCCGTGAAAAATCGAAATCATTGGAAGTCATATTGAACTCTCTCGCCTCAGCTTCCAGATCCAGGTATTCCTGGCTGGAATGGGACCACACCATGATGTCCGGTAAATTTCTGAACGTTCCTGAAAGGACGGAAATTCCCGAAAACATTAAAGAACAACTTATCGTTGAATTATATTCCAAGTAAACGTAAAATCCTGATCAATGGCCATATTATCATTTCAGAAACCTGACAAGGTTATCCTGCTTGAATCGGACCCCAGTTATGGAAAGTTCGAATTCCGGCCACTTGAACCGGGCTATGGGATTACTATTGGTAACTCCCTTCGCCGTATCCTACTGAGCTCACTCGAAGGATTCGCTATCACCACCGTGAAAATTGAAGGAGTGGACCACGAATTCTCAACCATTAAGGGAGTATTGGAGGACGTATCCGAAATTATTCTGAATCTAAAACAAGTTCGGTTTAAACAACAAATCGAAGGAGTTGAAGATGAGCGGGTTACTATAAACGTGACTGGTCAGGATCAGCTTAAAGCCGCAGATTTGAATAATTTCTTAAGCGGTTTTAAAATCCTGAATCCTGATTTAGTGATCTGTCGGATGGATCCGGCAGTAAAACTGCAAATGACTATCACCATCAGCAAAGGCCGTGGTTATGTGCCTTCTGATGAAAACAAATCAGAAGATGCTGAGATCGGAATAATTGCTCTTGATTCAGTTTTTACTCCAATCAGGAACGTTAAGTATATGGTTGAAAATTTCAGGGTCGAGCAAAAAACTGACTATGAAAAACTGATCCTTGAAATCAAAACCGATGGCTCCATTAACCCGAAAGACGCATTAAAAGAAGCTGCAAAAATACTGATCCATCATTTCATGCTGTTTTCGGATGACAAGATCACCCTGGAATCTGATGAGAAAATGGATAGTGAGGAGTTTGATGAGGAAGTTTTGCATATGAGACAACAACTCAAGACTAAGTTAACCGATTTAGACCTTTCAGTTCGGGCTTTGAATTGTCTTAAAGCTGCCGATGTCGAAACTTTGGGTGATTTGGTTGCCTACAATAAAAATGACCTGTTGAAATTCAGAAATTTCGGTAAAAAATCCCTCACTGAGCTGGAAGACCTGCTGAAAATAATGAATTTGAACTTTGGAATGGATGTAGTTAAATACAAGTTAGATAAGGAATAGTACAATGAGACACGGAGATAAACAGAATAATTTAGGGAGAAAGAGTGCTCATCGCGAAGCTATGTTGGGCAATATGGCTTGTGCCCTGATCAAACACAAACGGATTAGTACGACAGTTGCCAAGGCAAAAGCTCTAAGGAAATATGTTGAGCCTCTGATAACAAAAGCTAAAGACGATACCACCCATTCACGTAGGATCATTTTTAGTTATTTGAGTGATAAAGAGGCTGTTACTGAGCTTTTCCGTGATGTGACACAAAAAATCAGCGACAGACCAGGTGGTTATACCCGCATTCTGAAAACCGGAACCCGCCTTGGAGATAGTGCTGAAATGTGCATTATCGAACTGGTAGACTTTAATGAGAACATGCTTTCTGCTAAAGCTGACGTAAAAGCTAAAACAACTCGCCGGTCCAGGAAGTCTCCGAAAACGGCTGCTGATGAAGCAACTACGACCGTCGAAAAGAAGCCGGCCGCTAAAACAGCAAAGAAAAAGGTTGAAGGAGCTGAAAAAGCCAAGACAAAAGCTAAAACAGAGGAAGTAATCGAACCTGTTACTGAAGAAGAGGTTAGCGAAGACTTGCAAAAAGAGAAAGAATAGAGCATATCTACGCTTACAGTATATAGCCCGGGTAAACATTACCTGGGTTTTTTTTATCTTGTAAGAAAAAAGGAGAAGGGATCAGATGAATCTGTCGACTTATATCAAAAAGTTGGAACAAGCTGGTGAAATTATCAGGATACAGGAGGAAGTCTCCCCCCGTCTTGAAATAACTGAAATCACAGATCGTTTTTCAAAGCAGATGGGGGGCGGTAAAGCTCTTCTTTTTGAAATGACCGGAACCGAATACCCTGTTCTGATTAACTCACTGGGATCGGAAAAACGAATCAGGATTGCTTTAGGTGGCCGGTCACCCGATGAGCTTGCCGGTGAAATCCATAAGATGATCAGTCTTCTTACCGGCGGTGATTCAGGTTTTGCCGGTAAAGTCAGGAAGATACCTCTCTTAGGTAAAGCGGCCCGGTGGATTCCCAAACGAAGAAGAGGTAGGGGAGCCTCTCAGGAAGTTATCAATCTGGAGCCTGATCTCGGTAAATTGCCTGTCTTAACTTGCTGGCCTTTTGATGGAGGACCGTTTATTACTTTACCGCTGGTCCACACGGTTGATCCTGTTACCGGATCTTCAAACCTCGGGATGTACCGGATGCAGGTTTTCGGGCCCAACTCAACCGGAATGCACTGGCACATGCATAAAACCGGAGCCCGTCATTATCGGGAATATCAGAAAATGGGTAAAAAGATGCCAGTAGCGGTAGCTTTGGGTGGAGATCCGGTTTACACTTACTGTGCAACGGCCCCATTGCCCGACGGCATTGATGAGTACCTTCTGGCTGGTTTTATCCGGAATAAGCCGGTAACTCTGGTCAAATGTGTAACACAGGAATTGTGGGTGCCGGAGGATTGTGATTTTATTTTAGAGGGATACGTAAACCCGGCTGAGCCGTTAAAGACCGAAGGGCCATTTGGTGATCATACTGGTTTTTATTCCCTTGAAGATCAGTTTCCTGTTTTTCACCTGACGGCAATCACCCACCGGCGAAAAGCTATTTATCCTGCAACAATTGTCGGAATTCCTCCTCAGGAAGATGCCTGGCTGGCGTGGGTTACTGAAAGACTTTTTAAACCACTGATCAAAATGGCGTTGGTTCCTGAGTTGACCGATTTTCATTTACCTATTGAAGGAGTGGCTCATAACCTTGTTCTGGCCCGAATTACTCCGTCTTATCCCGGACAAGGCCGCAAAGTTTTGCATACTTTATGGGGTGCTGGCCAGATGATGTTTACTAAGTTTACTGTGATAACCGGAGATGGGCCGGAGTTAAGGGACTATTTCCATCTGGCGCGGTATATTTCAGGCCGTGTGGATCCTTCGCTGCATTTGGAAAAAGCTTCGGGACCATTGGATATTCTAGATCACTCATCGAGAGAACCAGCCTTCGGAGGGAAATTGGGGCTCGACGCTACCGGACCGGAAATATTCATTGACGATCAAACAAGCAGAAATATTGATGAACAAGTTGTTATAGCCTTTCGCTCACAGCATCCGCAGATTATGGACATGAATCTGGAATGGATAAAGGAGGGTATATCTATCGGTTTAATTTCTTTGCGTAAAACTTATTCCGGAGTGGTGAGTGAAATGGCAGATGAGATCCGGTTGTTCGATTCTTTTAATGATATCAGGTTTTGGATTGTTTTTGATGACTGGGTCGATCTGTCAGATCCTCATGAAATTGTTTGGCTTACCGGAAGTAACGTGGAAGTACTTTCTGACGTCCGGATTTTTCCTGCAGCCAATGGAAAAGCAGCCGGCATGATGTTCATTGACGCTACTGTCAAGACACTCAATTTGGATGGTTTTCTCCGTCCATGGCCAAACCCAACTCTCATGGACACGGAAACTATCAGAATGGTTGATGAAAAATGGCCAAAGTATGGAGTTGGAGCATTGATCTCATCTCCTACGTCGAAATATTCAAAATTCTACCAGGAAGGCGCTGTCAGGAAGACTTTAAGACAATAAGACTGTTAGACAATATGACAAAAAGACTGTAAGCCAGGAGGCTTAATTACTTTTTTGCCGGCTGTTGAATTCCCTGAGTCCTTTATCCAGAAAATCGATAAAGGAATCCACGTTGAGATCATAGGATCGTGTGGGAATCAGTAATTTGCCATTAGTGTCGAGCAGAGCATATTGCGGTTGAGTGTTTTGACCAAAGCGGGTGATCTGGAAATCCTGGTACTTTTTCCCCAAAGTCTTTTTCACTTTGCCGTCATAGGTCGATATAATCCACTCCGATTCAGGAAGTTTTATAACCTTATCATCTACGTATAGGGCAACCACTACATATTTTTCCCGCAATCTTTGTAACACTCGCGGGTCCACCCATACTCTGGCTTCCATTTCGCGGCAGTTGACGCAGCCGTGCCCGGTAAAGTCGATAAAAACCGGTTTATTCCGAGATTTGGCACACGATAAAGCCTGATCATAGTCGAAATAACCTTTCAGATCATGAGGTAGTTTGAGTTTGTCAGCGTATTTAGGTTTCTCGCAAATGATCAGGTCTGACAGAGGGGTATTGAGAGAAGCTCCAGAATTTTCCCTGATGATATGTTTTAAATCAAAATCGCTGGTTGTTTCAGGCGGAAGATAACCGGCCAGTGCTTTCAGCGGAGCACCGATCATCCCGGGTATCATATATACTACAAAAGTAAATGTGATGATGGAGAGAAATAGTCGTGGAACACCAATATGGGTTACTTCACTGTCATGCTTAAATTTGATTTTACCCAGAAGATAGAAGCCCATTAAGGTGAAGATGACAATCCAAAAGGCCAGGTAAACTTCACGGTCAAGAATTCCCCAATGATAGGTTTGATCTGCAATACTCAGGAATTTAAGTCCGAGTGCAAGTTCAATAAAGCCAAGAATAACTTTCACGGAGTTTAACCACCCCCCGGATTTCGGCAATGAGCTCAACCAGGACGGGAAAATGGCAAACAAAGTAAAGGGGAGAGCAAATGCAATTCCAAAACCAAGCATTCCTACGATTGGTTGAAGAATTTGTCCCCCGGCTGATTGAACCAGAACGGTGCCAACGATTGGGCCAGTACAGGAAAATGAGACTAATACCGTGGTGAATGCCATAAAGAAAGGACCTCCCAAACCACCTTTATCAGCTCGTTGGTCAGATTTGCTGATCATCCAGTTTGGCAGATTGATCTCAAACATTCCGAAAAACCATGCGGCAAAGAAGAGGAATATCAGAAAGAATAAAACATTGGGGATCCAGTGGGTACTCATGAAATTGGCTATGCCGGGACCAAAAGTTATCGCAACAACAGTTCCAATGACTGCGAAAATCGCCACAATTGAAATACCGAAGAACATTGACTCGAACAGGGATTTCCGGCGTGATTTTTTTCCATGCATAAAGAAAGAGACGGTCATCGGTATCATAGGAAAAACGCAAGGGGTCAGCAATGCGATCAAACCACTTCCGAAAGCGATCCAAAAAAGCTTCCAAAGGTTTTTAGTGGATCTTGATGCCGGAGTGGAGCTATCGGGTGTTGCTGGTTTGACAGTGGCGGATTCACTTTTTTCTGCTCTGGATTGTTCTATGTTGAAATCAAAATCAGTACTGCCAAGGGAGCATTTACTGTCATCACATATCTGATAATCAATGGTTCCGATGATTTTAAAGGATTCTTTTTTAAGGACTTTGATTTTTTGTATGAAATGGGCTTCCATGGCGAAATAGGCCACCTTCATATTGAACATCTTGTCGAATTCTTCTTCGGCTTTGGTAACCTCTGAAACGCTGTCGATCCGTTGAAAATTGGGAGACGGTTCAAAGGTAAAAACGGCCGGTTGAGGTCCGCCAATGGGAACGAACTGGCTGTACATATGCCAGGTTGGTTCAATGGCAGCAGAAAAAAGCAACTCATAGATACTGTCCCTGACCGGTTTCACTGAATAGGACCAGCTCACCGGGTCAACCATTTGTGACTTGCATGACATAAAGGAACCGGTTAACAGGCATAATGTTAACAAGAGATAGAGAGAATTCTTCTGCTTGAACATAATCAAAAGAGTAAACAGTTAATTAGATAACGAATTTCTCGCCATTCTGATCAAGAAACTCATAATTCAGAATCCCCAGGTTTGGATCTGATATGATTTTGAGCCAATTATGATTTTTGTACGACCATTTCATCCGGATCGACGGGAACCCATAGCGCAGATAGGCTGCCAGGTAAGGATGAGCTTTTAGTGTCAATTTTGGCTTCGGGTATTTGTCTAAAATATAGAGAAATTGATTTAACACCTGATCCAGAATGAGGATGCTAGGTGTAACTTCGCCTGTTCCACTGCAGGTTGAACAGGACTCCATGATCTGAACATCCATCTCGGGCCTGACTCTCTGGCGCGTGATCTGGATCAGACCGAATTTACTTACGGGAAGGATATGGTGCTTGGCCCTGTCAGCTTTCATGGCCTCTTTCATCCGGTCGAAAACCTTTTGGCGGTTATCCGCCTTGACCATATCAATAAAGTCAACCACGATAATTCCGCCCATATCTCTCAGCCTGAGTTGCCTTGCGATTTCATCGGCTGCAGAAAGGTTTACATCAAGGGCATTGGTTTCCTGATCGCTGGCTGATTGAGAGCGGTTACCGCTGTTAACATCAATAACATGCAGGGCTTCAGTATGCTCAATAATCAAATAGGCCCCGCTTTTGTAGGAAACGGTTTTTCCAAAAAGGGTCTTTATTTGTTTATCGATCCCGAAATGTTCAAATATTGGAGTGTTAGCCGAATAGTACTTTACAATTTTTTGTTTTTCGGGGGCGATTGTGATGATAAAGTCACGGATTTCCCGATAGAGGGCCTGATCATTAACAGAAATACTATTGAAAGAGGGATTCAAAATGTCCCTCAAAATGGCGGAGGTTCGGTTCAGTTCACCTAAAACCAGGGTTGGCGGTTCTACTGATTTGATATCCTGAAAAATAGACTCCCATCTTTCCACAAGCGATTTCAATTCTGCATCCAAAACGGCCACTTTGCGTTCTTTGGCAACCGTTCTGACGATAACACCGTAATTCTTCGGTTTAATAGATAGGATCAGTCGCTTAAGCCTGTCGCGCTCTTCTTCGGATTTTATTTTTGTGGAAACCGAAACTTTATCGGAAAATGGTAAAAGAACCAGATTCCGACCTGCTAAGGATATCTCACTGGTGAGGCGGGGGCCTTTAGACGCTATCGGTTCCTTAGCTACCTGGACAAGAATTACCTGTCCGGCCTTCATCAGGTTAGTAATCTTACCGTGTTTATCAATATCCGGATCAGTCCTAAACTTATCCAGGATCGGAATCTTGGTTTTCCGGTTAAGAGCCTGATTAAGGTATTTGTTCAGTGACCGAAATTGCGGCCCAAGATCGAGGTAATGCAGGAAGGCGTCTTTTTCATATCCGACATCAACGAAAGCTGCATTCAATCCCGGCATGATTTTCTTTACCTTGCCAAGATAGATGTCACCTACTGAAAACTGAATATTTGATTTTTCCTTGTTGAGTTCAACCAGCTTTTTTTCCTCAAGAAGAGCTATCGCTATTTCGCTTGTGCTGGCATCGATAATCAGTTCATTACTCACAACTCGTTATGTCTTTGGGGAGAAGAGTAAATGGAGGTAATGCCTTTCCAATAAACAGGATAAACCTAAAGAGAAACTCCTTAGGTTTATGCTGAGCAAATTTATCGAAAGACTATTTCTTTTTCTTATGGCGATTTTTCCGCAGGCGTTTTTTTCGCTTGTGGGTAGCCATTTTATGTCTTTTGCGTTTTTTTCCGCTTGGCATGTCAAATACAATTTATTAATACAGAACTACTTCTTCTTTCTAACCTGATCTTTAACCTTGGCTACGAAAGTTTTTGCCGGTTTAAACGCAGGGATGAAATGCTGTGGAATGATAATGGTTGTATTCTTCGAGATATTCCGGGCAGTTTTTTCGGCTCTTTTCTTAACGATAAAACTCCCAAATCCCCTCAGGTATACATTATTACCATTTACCAACGAGGTTTTTACGGTACCCATGAAGGCTTCAACCGTTTTCTGTACAGCAACTTTCTCAATTCCAGTGTTCTTGCTGATTTCGTTTACAATGTCTGCTTTAGTCATCGCTATAAAAACTTTAATTATCAACTAATTACAATCGGTCTGCAAATATATATCTTTTTCTGAAATATTCTTTCGATTGAAAATTTTTTTTTCTTTTTTTTCCATTTGGCTGGTAAACATGCATATATATAGGGTGAGTATTGATCCGGCCGGTCAGTAAGCGTATTAAAGTTTTGAAACTTGGGAATAGTTCGTATTTTTAATCAACAATTAATTTTTATCCAAATGTCTGTAAATAAAGCAATTCTAGTTGGGAATGTTGGTAAGGACCCTGAGGTCCGGCACCTTGAAGGAGGTACTTCGGTAGCCCGGTTTACCCTGGCAACATCTGAAACCTACAAAAATAAGTCTGGTGAGCAGGTGAAAAACACTGAATGGCACAATATTGTGGTCTGGCGTCAGCTTGCAGATGTCGCCGAGAAGTATATCCACAAAGGAAGCCAGATTTACGTCGAAGGGAAAATAACCAACCGGCAGTATGATGATAAGGATGGCAACAAGCGTTACATTAGCGAAATCGTTGCAGATAATATCCGTCTTCTGGGCCGGAAGGAAGATTCGTTTGTTACGCCTGCTGCAAATGGTCCAGGACGGCCTCAATCTGATCCGATGCCTGTTAATCCACCTGAAGAGCAGGATCAATCTGCGGAAGGTGATGATTTGCCATTTTAAACCTGAAAAAGTTTTAATTTGAATCTCGGTCTGATCATAGAATTGATAGTCATTCTGTTGTTATTGGCAGCTTCTGCTTTGATTTCCGGGGCAGAAGTTGCCTTTTTTTCGATTGGACCCAATGAACGCAACCAGCTTAATCTGAAAACCAACAAAAAAGCCAAGAGAGTACTAACCCTCTTGGTTAAACCAGAGGATCTACTGGCTACCTTATTGGTTACTAATAATTTGGTTAACATGGGAATTGTGATTCTTTCCACTTGGGTAACTGATTCGCTTTTAAGCTTTATGGGCTATCCTGTGTTAAAATTCATTATCCAGATTGTGCTCATCACCTTTGTGATTTTATTAATTGGAGAGGTTTTGCCGAAAATCTATGCTACACGGCATTCACTTCGGCTTGCCCAACTGATGTCAATTCCTGTATTAACCCTTGAACGTATGCTGCGGCCGGTCAACAGGGTACTAATCGGTTCCACTTCGCTGGTCAGGAAACGACTTAAAGACCAAAGTGCTCCTTTAACCATGGATGAGCTTTCTGAGGCATTGGTACTTACAGGACAGGAACTGGTTGAAGAGGAGAAAATACTTAAAGGTATTGTAAGGTTTGGCAACATTGAGGTTGGGGAAATCATGAGACCAAGGGTTGATATTTTTTCCCTGGACATCAGGGAACCTTTTCGTGCCGTTTTTGACCGGATGATTGAATTGGGATATTCCAGGTTTCCTGTTTATCAGAAAGACCTCGACGATATTCGGGGTATATTGTACGTAAAGGATTTATTATCCCATGTTCAGAAAACCAATTCGTTCAGATGGCAATCCTTGATCAGGCCAGCCTTTTTTGTTCCGGATAACAAACGAATCAATGATCTCCTCCAGGAATTCAGACAGAACAAAATGCATATGGCTATTGTGGTGGATGAATATGGTGGTACCTCAGGATTGATAACTCTCGAGGATATCCTGGAGGAAATTGTTGGAGAAATCCGCGATGAATCTGATGAAGAAGATACCATGATTCAGAAAATCGGAGAGAAATCCTACTTGTGTAATGGCAAAACATCCTTACATGATTTGGTTAAGGTTCTTGAGTTGGATGAAGACTATTTTGAACAGGTAAAAGGAGGATCTGAAACCCTGGCCGGGTTAATACTCGAACTTAAAGGAGAAATCCCTGAACCAGGTGCAAGGATTCAATTGAATTATCTTACGTTTGTGATCAAGAGTCGTGATGATCGGAGAATCAAGGAAATAGAAATCAGAATCGCATAGGGAATTATGAAGTCCAGTCCTGTTGAATATTTGATTTTGTTTGCGATGGCGCTTGTGATATTGGGATGCAGGCAGGATTATACCCCCAAACCAAGAGCCTATTATCGCATTGATCTTCCGAACAAGGAGTATCAGCTGTTATCTGGTGATTATCCGTATAGATTCGAATATCCTTCATATGCGCGCATCCATGCTTATCAGGGAAAATGGAAAGATACCGATACAGCCGATTATTGGATCGATGTTGAATTTCCGCAATTCAACAGCCGTGTTCATTTAACTTACAAAACGGTAAAAAACAATCTGGCAAATTTGATAGAAGATGCACATACCTATGCCTATAAGCATAGCATCAAGGCAGATGCCATTATTCAATCAGAATATGTCGATAGCCTCACTAAAGTATATAGTGTTCTGTTTGACATAAAAGGCAATACAGCATCGTCTGTTCAGTTCTATGCGACTGACAGTGTGCGTCATTTTCTCAGGGGCGCCCTCTATTTTGACTGTGAACCCAATAAGGATTCATTAGCTCCCGTAAGGGAATTTCTGCGCGTCGACCTTATAAAGATGATTGAATCACTTACCTGGAGAAATTTGCCCGTAAAATGATTCTACCCTACCTAAAAAGCCTGAAAGGCCATAAGAAAGCATTTGCCTGGCTGATTGACCCGGACAAATGCAATGATGAGCACATCAGCTCTCAACTGGCTGTTGCCAGAGATAGAGGAGTCGATTTGATTTTTGTAGGAGGAAGCCTGATTTTTAATCATGTTGATCGGCTGATTACTAAGATAAAGTCACTGTCCCGGATACCTGTCATTCTATTTCCCGGATCACCACTTCAGCTAAGTTCGCAGGCGGATGCTGTTTTGCTGCTATCGCTGATTTCCGGGAGAAATCCTGAATATCTGATAGGAAATCATGTAGTAGCGGCTCCGTTTCTGCGGGAATCCGGATTAGAGATTATTCCAACCGGATACATGTTGATCCATGGAGGTCAGCAAACTTCAGTTTCCTATATGAGTAATACTCAGCCCATTCCGGCCGATAAGCCGGATATTGCCCTTGCAACGGCTATGGCTGGGGAAATGCTTGGACTAAAAGTCATTTATCTTGATGCCGGGAGTGGCGCACTTAATCCTGTGCCATTGAACATGATTGCTTCGGTTGCTTCAGAGATCGATCTGCCGCTTATGATAGGAGGTGGAATCCGGACTCCGGCTGATGTTAGGATTGCTTATGAATCCGGAGCCGATGTAGTGATAGTGGGAAATGCCATTGAGAATAGCCGGAATCGTCTGGGCGAACTGATTATCGAACGCGATCGGTTCAATATCTGACAGGCGAAATCTCAAAACCGATTTCCAAATCCGGTAAGTCTTTCAAAGATGATGTATTTACCAACCGGGATAAGCGGTAAGATGCGATAAGACTGAACCTGTCGAAGCCAAACCGCACGTATGCCTTATAGGTAAGAGTGTTAATATTTTTCAAACCGGATACAGTGGTTTTTTCAATCAGATAGGGTTTCGGACCAGCTGAATTAAACACATCTTTTGTCACCAGGTGATTGATAATGGAAGCCTGGGCCGTTATTCCAAGATCAATATATTTACTAAGGTAATCTCCCCGCTGCCCCAGCCTGACCCTCAGGAATATCCCGCTAAACAGACCGGATGTAATTATTGATTGAGATTGATGTATTAATGTATCAGGAAAGTTTCTTCCGGGAGACTGGTTAATTCTAAAAAAATTGCGATTGATGCCACATTCGGAAACTATCGCAAAAGGCTTTGTCACTTTAAGTTTATAACGGAACCCCACGGTGATCTGACCTGTAAATGGTTGATCTGTATTGATTGTTAATGTACCAGAAGTTGGAATGGTTAAGGATGTTGAGAGAAAGGCATGATAGAAATGCCTGCGGTTAGGGCCGAAATTCGGATGATCCGGCGAATGATCGAGCCACTTTTCAAAAATCAGATCCTGGGCTTTGACGTTTGCCTGGACTATGCTCAGCAAGAAAAGTAAAATGATCCCTGCTGCTATCTTTTTTCTTTCCATACAGTGGTTGCTCCATTAAAACTGCAACGAAATACGTCTCCTGGTCCAAATCCCGATTTGCTGATCACAACAGGTTTGTCGCCATTGACCCGGTAAACTCCATATCTTATAAGGTATCCGGAGGTATTGCTGATATGATAATAGAGGTATCTTCCGGGTATTATCGATGTGGTGATCAGGCTAGTTTCCGGAATGCTTACACTAAAACTCTCATTGTCGACAGATAGGCTAATCGCTTCAGAATCCTTTTTTTGGTTTGGGTTTATAATCCGGGAAGCCTGAGGGATGCCATATCCGTGGGAGTAATCGTAATAGGGGAACAAATGTCCCGACTGTTCAATCAAAGAAATAATTTCCTGTGCTGAGAGTGAACGGTTCATTTGCCAGGTGCACGCTGCGAAGCCCGTTATCAAGGGTGCTGAAAAAGAGGTTCCCTCCATGATGCGTGTGCCGCCTGTCGGGTTGAGAGTAACCACTTTGCCAGGGGCGCAAACATTGGGTTTCAATCGTTTGTCGGCTGTGGGGCCAATGGAGCTGTAACCGGCGACCAATCCCGTCACGGGATCGATGGCGCCCACACTGAGTATCGAATCAGCATCGGCAGGTGTTCCCATTGTTTGCCACCTGGTCTGTCCTTCGTTGCCGTTGGAAGTAATGATCAGAATTCCCTTACGGGCAGCCCTGGCGGCGGCTTTGGCAGAGATGCTGTGACGACCATCCATTTCGGAGGTAAAATATCGTTGATAAGTATAACCCAATGAAGATTGTATGATGTCTGCTCCATGATCTATTGCCCAATCAACAGCTGAAGCCCAATTCAATTCCTCCTGACGGGGTTCTCCGCTTTTTTCAGTCAGGGCCAGGAGAAACTCGGCATCCGGGGCAAGGCCAAGTGGCCGGCCGTCGCTAATACCGGCTATGCAGGAAAGAACCTCTGTTCCATGAGGGACACCTCTATAAACATTTTCGCGGTTTTTTACAAAATCCCAGGTGGCAACAATCTGTTTTCCGTCTATCAAATGTTTCAAGGCAGGATGGGTATTGGTACCGGGGAATCCACCATCCAGAATGGCTATGCGAATCCCCCGACCCGTGATCCCTTTTTGTATGAATTCTTCTCCCTGAAGATATTTGATTTGCGCAGTCCATATTTTATTGACTTCATTGTCGCGCCCATCCTGAAAGGAGAATGCAAATAAAATACAGGGAATCAGGAACAGAAATTTTCTCATTTAACCAAATCATAAAGGATTTTGCCAGTTGCGCCGGCCGGAGAAGAAATATTGAGCACATGGGATAGGGTTGGGGCAATGTCGAGCAGGGTAACCGGACGGTTGATCGTTTGTTTTGATACTTTCCAACCATACCAGGTTAGAGGAACATGAGTATCATAGGAGTAAGGGGAGCGGGAATCGCTATCTGTGTTTTCTTCTTCAATCCAACCAGGCTGCAAAATCAGGAAAATATCGCCGGTACGATCGGGGCTGTATGAGTTCTGTACCAAATCTCCCCATGGACTAGTCACTTCGCCTGTAAGGAGCCGATCTGCGGGAATGGCTCTTGCCACACCATCGAAATGGGTCAGGAATCTGGAAGCCTGATCCTGAATAATAGTGAAAGAGAGGTTTTTCTGATCTATAAGGGTTTCATTCAGGTATATCTGGTGATTGACATAATATTCTATCCAGTTACCTTCTCCATATATTACGCTCAGGTATGAGTTCAGCAAAGCGACTGCATTACGGTACCGGAAGAATCTTCCAGGGAGGTTCAATGCACGGCTATAATCAGGATCCATGGAGGAGCCATGGGTTGATGTGAGAAATATCAGAGTTTTGTCTTTCCCAATCGTCTCCTCTATCTGATAAAGGAGCCGTTGTATATCCATGTCAAGCCGCAGAAGAGCATCCGCAACTTCTCTTGAATCCGGGCCGAACAATTTGGTTATCTGGTTAATTGCAGTATAACTGACCCAAAGAAGGTCAGTTGTCTGGTCTTTCCCGAGTCCCTCTTCCAGAAGAGCTGTAATGGCAAAGTCGGTAGTTAGAGTGTTCCCGAACGGCATCATTCCAAGGATTTCGTTATCCTGGCCGAGGCTTTCACGGCGTATGCGGCTCAATTTGTAAGGGAAAGTTTTGAATTGGTTATAGTAGCCGGTTTCAAGGTCGTTATCATCGGGCGGACAGCCTGAGTATAAATTATCAGCCAATAGAAGGTCCCAGTCCCTGGTCATATAGTGGGCGGCCGAATTGCGGGCATTGAAGTTGTTTACCCACTCGGGGAGCGTGTTAGCGTATTGTGAACTGGTAATCCAATTACCTGATGGCGTATCGAACCAATAAGCAGAGCCCGGAATGTGACCCTCTAAAAGAATTGCAGGTTCCGCTCTGAAAGAAACTGAAACTACTTTCCCCTTGTAGTCCGACGACAGGATGATCTGGTCACCTATCGTATTGGCCAAAAGCTGATTGGCTGAATGTTTGCCATTAATGCTATTACCGCCGATAGATCTGGCCAAATAATCATTTGTGCAATTCTCCTGCTCGCGGCGGAGCCGGTTATACCAATTTTCGGACACAATTCCATGAATGGCCGGAGGGGCACCGGTGGAGATCGAAGCGCTTGAGGATCCAGCATCAGCTAATAAGAACGGAACCGAAGTATCTGTATAATTGGTGCCTTGTTTAATCAATTTTTTGATTCCTCCTTCACCGAAAAGATTCCAGTAGCGTTCAATCCAATCGTACTTCATGCCATCCACCACAATGCCAACAATGAAAGCAGGCCTGTCAGCAGGTATCTGGGCATAAGAGTTATAACAAGCCAAGGATCCGGAAAGGACCATAAGAGCAAGCAAGAATCTGAGTTTTATGTGCATTTGGTATACGTTTTATCAGACATTAAAACGTATGTGCAGGATATCTCCGTCTTCGACAATGTAATTTTTCCCTTCAATAAGTAGTTTTCCTGCTTCCCGGCATGCAGCCTCAGTTTTACATATTATATAATCTTTGTATTTAATTACCTCTGCTCTGATAAAGCCTCTCTGGAGATCAGAGTGGATAACTCCGGCAGCTTCGGGGGCTGTTGCTCCCTTCCGGATGGTCCAGGCCCTCACTTCCTTAGGCCCGGCGGTGAAAAAAACCTCAAGATTCAGGATGGAGAAAGCCGATCGGATCAATTTATTAACGCCGGGTTCATCAAGTTTTAATTCTGACAGAAAGGCCAGCCGGTCTTCCGGGTCTTCCAGTTCAGCGATTTCGGACTCTGCTTTTGCAGCAATGATCAGTGTTTCGGTTTTCTCACCCCGGATAGATTCAATGAACCGGTTTGAGTACATATTCCCGGTAACAGCCGATTTCTCATCAACATTACAAACGTAAATGACTGGTTTTGCGGTCAGCAGGCACAGTTCTGCAATATGTTCCTCATCCTCGCGCGAAAGATGCAGTGTCCGGACATTTTTGAAATCCTCAAGATGTGCCTTAATACGGTTTACAACCTCCAATCCATGCTTTGATGTCTTGTCACCTGCTTTTACACTTCTTTCGAGTTTGAGAATTCTTTTATCTATTGCATCCAGATCCTTCATCTGCAACTCCAGGTCGATTATTTCACGATCCCGTACCGGGTCGATCGTAGTATCGATATGAACAAGATTCGGGTCATCAAAGCAACGCACCACATGTACGAGTGCATCACAGTTCCGGATATCAGCAAGGAAGCTGTTTCCAACACCTTCACCTTTTGAAGAACCTTTGGTTAAACCCGGGATGTCCACTACATCCACCGTAGTAGGCATTACCCGTGCGGAATGGATCAGGGAGTCAAGTTTCAGGAGTCTTTCGTCAGGTACTTTTACCTGGCCCAGATTCGATTTGTTGGTGCTAAAAGCGAAATTGCTGGTAGCTACTTTAGTTTCTGAGATACAGTTAAACAGGGTGGTTTTCCCGGTATTTGTAATCCCGATAATGCCGCATTTTAGTCCCATTGAAGTTATTGTTAATTAGCAAAGGTAAAAAAAATGCTATTTTCGCTCAGTTCCTTATAAACCTTGGTAAAGATATCTATGAACAAACAAGTAATTGATCGGGCGGCGGATAACATTCGCATATTATCAGCTTCAATGGTAGAGAAGGCAAAATCGGGTCATCCTGGTGGTGCGATGGGTGGGGCTGACTTCATTAATCTACTTTTTTCGGAATTTTTAACTTTTGATCCTGATGATAGGTTATGGCCCTTTCGTGATCGGTTCTTTTTGGATCCGGGACATATGTCGCCGATGTTGTATTCGGCTTTGTCGCTTTGCGGATCTTATTCCATGGAAGACCTCAGGAATTTCAGACAGTGGAAGAGCCACACTCCAGGTCATCCTGAAGTTGATCCACAACGAGGGATTGAAAACACAAGCGGTCCTCTGGGACAAGGACATACCATAGCGGTTGGAGCTGCTATTGCGGAACGGATATTTGCTGACCGGTTTGGTGATTGGACCTCACATAAGATTTATACCTATATATCCGACGGAGGAATTCAGGAGGAGATTTCACAGGGAGCGGGGCGTATTGCCGGATACCTGGGGCTTAAAAACCTGATCATGTTTTTTGATTCCAATCATATTCAGCTTTCTACGGAAACGGCTGCTGTTACCCGTGAAGATACCGGTATGAAATATCAGGCCTGGGGCTGGCGTGTTCTTACCATAAACGGAAATAATCAGGATGAGATTCGGCAGGCTCTTGGAGAAGCTGTTACAGAAACTGAAAAGCCCGTGCTGATTATCGGGAAAACCATAATGGGAAAAGGTTGTCTGGATGCGAAGGGTAATCTTTTTGAAGGTAAAACCACCACTCATGGCCAACCGATTAGTAAAGCGGGTGCATCATTTGAATCTACCATCCGGAATCTCGGTGGGGATCCATCGAGTCCTTTCCGCATATTCCCGGAGGTAGAGGATTATTATCAAAAGGCGCTTATTGCAAAGCGTGACAAAGTTGCTGAGCGCAAAGCCGCCGAAAAGGATTGGGCTGCCCGGAATCCCAACCTGAATAAGCGTTTGAATAATTGGCTGAAAAAGAAAATGCCGGCCATCAGGTGGGAAAAGATACAGATCAAACCTAATTTATCCACCAGGGAAGCTTCCGGTATGGTATTGTCTCAACTGGGCGGACAGATTGAAAATCTGGTTGTGATGTCGGCAGACCTGGCCAATTCAGATAAAACGGATTTGTTTTTAAAGAACACAAAAGCATTTGGTTACCATAATTTTGGGGGTTCGTTCCTACAAGCCGGTGTGTCGGAATTGACTATGGCCGCCATTGCAAACGGGATGGCTCTCCATGGCGGAATCATCCCGGTTTGCGGAACATTCTTCGTATTCTCGGATTACATGAAACCGGCGGTCCGCCTGGCCGCTCTGATGGAACTTCAGGTTGTATATGTTTGGACACATGATGCCTTTCGTGTAGGGGAAGACGGGCCTACTCATCAGCCGGTTGAGCAGGAGGCGCAGATCAGATTGCTTGAGAAACTGAAGAATCATTCAGGTAAACCATCGATGCTGGTTTTACGACCTGCAGACTCAGCTGAATCGATCATTTCCTGGAAATTGGCATTGGGGAATAAACGTACGCCCACAGCTTTGCTTTTGTCGAGGCAAAACATAACGGATCTTCCTGCATCAGAGGGTTGTATACGTATTGAATCAGCCCGGAAAGTATCATGCGGGGCTTATATTCTACTTAAAACCGGGTCAAATCCTAAGGTAGTACTGCTTGGTAATGGATCAGAGGTAGCTACCCTCGTTGAAGCTTCAGAAATTTTAAAGAAAAAATATCATTTAGATGTTCAGATTGTGTCGGTTCCATCAGAGGGCTTGTTTCGTCAGCAAAATGTTGATTACCAAAGAGAGGTTATTCCACCTTTTACCCAGGTTTTTGGCCTGACAGCCGGACTACCGGGTACCTTGCAAGGTTTGGTTGGCTCAGATGGTCTTGTTTGGGGTTTGGACCACTTTGGATATTCGGCACCCGCTGAAGTTCTGGATGAAAAGTTCGGATTTACCCCGAAAAATGTAATCAATCAGGTTTTACATCTTGTTGGAGGGTTGAATGGATCGTACCCATGATGCCGAGCTAATCGATCAATTCCGGGATCCGGCACAGAGAGACCTCGCATTCCGGATGATACTGGCGAAATACCAGGAAAAACTGTATTGGCACATCAGGAGAATGATATTAGTGCATGAGGACACCGATGATGTGTTGCAGAATACTTTTATCAAAATTTGGAAAGGATTGCCGGGATTTCGCGAAACCTCCGGACTATTCACCTGGATGTACCGTATAGCTACGAATGAAGCTATTACTTTTCTGAAGGCGCGCCAGCGTGAAAGGGCCATGATTGCTGATGACCCCGATGATATCATCAAAGGGCGACTGAAATCTGATCCTTATTTTGATGGTGATGAATTGTTTCGGAAACTTCAGATCGCAATAGATAATTTACCTCCTAAGCAAAAAAAGGTTTTTCAGATGAAATACTTTGATGAGATGACCTACGGGGATATGGCAAATATCCTTGGAACTTCCGTTGGTGCTTTAAAAGCCTCCTATTTTCATGCAGTTCGAAAGATCCAGACTGCCTTTGAAACATCAGATTAAACCGCGGAGCATATAACCCGTCTAATTAACCGGAGAACAAAATGATGAATAAAGAGAAATATATATGGGAGGATGACCGGTTTCGGAAAGACCCGTACAAAGTGCCGGAAGGCTATTTTGCCGGTTTTCCGGATCGGATGATGGAACGGCTGAATCAGATTGTTACGGTCAAGGCGATGGAAAAACGGAGCATGATGAGACCTTGGATGGCTTGGGTTTCCGGTATCGCAGCTGTTTTGGTTATCGGATGGTTTGGGATCCGGAACTATTACTGGAAACCTCTTCAGGAGGTCAGGTTTCAGGAGAATATTACACTATTTGTCGATTTCTATGGAGAAGAATTGCATGAAGGACAATTGGCCGGCTTTTTTGAAGACAATAAAATCGATATAAACAAGCAGGCCACAACAGAGGTGAATGAGTTAATACAGATTGATCCGGATTTAGCCGAAGAATATATTTATGAATCGGTAGGTTTTTAAAAATTGTGATTATGAAAATTCAAGGATGGATAATGATGTGCATGCTCCTGATTTCAGGGGCCGCATTGGGACAGAATGAGCCGACACGTTTTCAGGCAGCAATGGCAAAAATGAAAGCCGAGAGGGTATCATTTTTAACCGACAAGCTTCAGCTGACTGTTGAAGAAGCCGAGAAGTTCTGGCCAGTTTATAATGAATATCTGACAAAAAGAGAAGAAATGATGTGGGGGAAACGCCAAAAAATGCACCGGGATTTCGCCCCGAGTCAGTTATCTGATGAAGAAATGAACAAGATGCTTAATGATATTCTGGATCAGGAGGTTCAATTAGCTCAGTTGAAAAAGGATTATTTCGTCAGGTTGAAGGCCATTCTTCCCATCCGGAAAGTTTTAACATTACATCGTGTTGAGCAGGAATTTATGAATCATATGCTTAATCAGATCCGGGAAAACCGGAGTCCGGGAAATTCAAGAAGCGGTGGCAGGGGAAATTTTAAAAATCCTCTGGATTAATATTTCTGATGAAATCTGCAGAATTGCTAATGTGTGGATAGAGAATTTGGTCCTGCCTGATAAAAGGAACTTTCTTGCGGTATTTTTCCAATAATCTTTCAATCTTGGCTGAAGAATGCGCCGGGCGGCGGAATTCAATGGCCTGAGCTGCATTCATCAGTTCAATTCCCAAAATTGTTTCCAGATTTGTGATGATGCGGTACGTTTTTGTTGCAGCATTTGCACCCATGCTTACATGATCTTCCTGACCGTTTGATGATTCGATGGAATCCACTGAGGCAGGAGTGGCGAGTTGTTTGTTCTGGCTAACAAGTGAGGCAGCGGTATATTGTGGAATCATCATGCCGGAATTCAGTCCGGGTTCAGCGACCAGAAAAGGCGGCAGATTTCGTGCCCCGGACAGCAACTGATAAGTTCTTCTTTCTGAAATGTTTCCTAATTCTGCCAATGCAATTCCCATCAGATCAAAAGCAATGGCCAATGGTTGCCCGTGAAAATTCCCGGCCGAAATAACCATATCCTGTTCCGGGAAAATGGTGGGATTATCTGTAACAGCATTTATTTCTCTTGAAAATACCGAAGCAGTAAAATCGAGGGCATCCTTTGTGGCACCATGAACCTGCGGGATACATCTGAATGAATATGGATCCTGTACCTGAGTTTTCTTTCTGTGAATTAATTCGCTATCATTCAAATAGTTCTTTATTTCCCGAGCGGTATCAATCTGACCAGGGTGTGGACGGATTTCCTGGATCATAGGATTGAATGGTTCAATAAGTCCGTCAAAAGCATCCAGTGATAAGGCACCGATGAGGTTAGCCCATGAACAAAGATGAAATCCTTTTATTAGGTTCCACACCCCGTAAGCACTCATAAACTGAGTGCCATTAAGCAGAGCCAGGCCCTCCTTCGCCTGCAGTTCAACCGGATCGAGGCCGAATTTTTTTAGCAAGTCTCCGGCAGGAACCTTTGTGTCATTCATCCATACTTCACCTTCTCCAATCAATGGCAGGGAAAGATGTGCCAGTGGAGCCAGATCACCGGAGGCACCCAATGAGCCTTGCTGGTAGATAACCGGAAGAATATCATAATTGAATAAATCAATGAGGCGCATGACGGTCAATAGCTGAACTCCCGAATGTCCATAGGAAAGGGACTGAATTTTAAGCAACAACATGATCTTAACAATCTCCTTGGGAACAGGTTCCCCGGTACCGCAGGCGTGAGATCTCACCAGGTTGAGCTGAAGGGTGTGCAGATCCTTAACCGGGATAATTTTGTTGTGAAGAGCTCCGAAACCGGTGGTCACCCCATAAATCGGTTCAGAATCGAAGGCTATCTTACGGTCGAGGTATTCCCTGCACCGTACAATTTGCTTCCGGGCTTCCTCAGACAAAACCAGTTGGGTCGGTTCGTTGATTATTTCCTGGATAATCCCCAAACTTAGTCTCTTAGGGCTGATCAGATGTGTTCTCATGAATTTAGATGATTTTCCGGATTTCACTCGTCAGATCGGGAAAAGCCACATTTATCTGCTCACCTGACGACATGATTTTTACTGCAGCTTTTCCGGCATTCCGTTCAGTTTCTCCAATCATCACCACAATCGGGATATGGTTTTGGTCAGCATACTGAAGCTGTTTTTTGATTTTTAACGGATCAGGATACAATTCACACCGTATTCCGGCAGCCCGGATCTGGCCGGCTAATGGCTGGCATACTGTTGCCTCATCAAAGCCGAAATTGAGGAATAAAACCTGTGTACCGGATTGTGCCAGGGCTGGAAATCCATTAATTTGCTCCATGACATCATAAATTCGATCGGCTCCGAAAGAAACCCCGACACCCGATACTCCGGGCATTCCAAAAATACCGGTAAGGTCATCATAGCGACCCCCCCCGCATATTGAACCGATATGAATATCAAGTGATTTAACTTCAATGATGGCGCCAGTATAATAATTTAATCCACGAGCCAGTGTGAGATCAATTTCAACGGATGAATTAAGATTGAACCTGTTAATAATGGTCAAAAGGGTTTCAACCTCTTCGAGGCCTTTCATTCCGGCAGTGGAAGATTTCAGGAAATCTTTGAGGCCTGAGATTTTGTCGGTATTGGAGCCCATATGGCCAATGATCGGAGTGAGTTTAATGATCGACTCCCCGGAAATACCTTTCGAGATCCATTCTTTGCTAACATGTTCTATCCCTATTTTGTCTAGTTTATCAAGAGCTACTGTGAAATCCGTAAGGTTGTCACCCAATCCCGACGCTTCGGCAAGTCCAGCCAGAATTTTCCTGTTGTTAATCTTTATAACGATGTTAAGTCCCAGCTTGCTGAAAACATCGTCAATTATCTTGATCAGTTCGGCTTCATTGAGCAGGGAATCGCTTCCGATCACATCCACATCGCACTGGTAGAACTCACGGTACCGGCCTTTCTGCGGGCGATCAGCCCGCCAGACCGGTTGAATCTGATACCGTTTAAACGGAAAGCTTATTTCATCCCTGTGCTGAACCACAAACCGGGCAAAAGGAACAGTCAGATCATAGCGCAAGGCTTTTTCGGAAACCTGGGATGTCATAGTACGGCTAACCAGGGCGGAATTATCAGGATCCTGAATAAGCTTTTGAAGCAGTTCTGTATTAATTCCACTGGCAAAATCACCCGAGTTCAGGATATTAAATACCAGCTTATCGCCTTCTTCGCCATATTTTCCCATCAGTGTATCAAGAGTTTCCATTGCTGGTGTCTCAATGGGAAGATATCCATACAGTTGAAATACGGAGCGGATCGTATTGAAAAGATAATTCCGGCGCATCATCGGTACTGGCCCGAAATCGCGCGTTCCTTTAGGTATTGAGGGTTTCTGATTCATAACAAGTCCCGGTTGCTGGCAAAAATAGCATAAAAAAGGGACTCGTGGAAGTAGTTAGCCCAATGGTTGCTATCTCGAGAACAGATTGAGGTAATCTGAGATATGGGTACCCATTCGATCTTTTAAATTCTTCTCACCGAATGAATCCAGGAATTCTTTAACATTCGCAGGACCAGCCAGATGAGCGGCAGCCAGAATACCCAGCCGGGTTATACGAATCGAATCGAGCATAATCAGGCCAACGTATTTGTTGATCGACTTTAGCATGACTGATTCGTTGATCTTCAATAGGATATCCATAGCTTTTTCTTGTTCCTGCTCAGAAAAAGAAGCCGGGTTTAATTTGAACGACTGCAAAGTAATGTAACCATAGCCAGTGGCATCCAGAGCACTTTTTCCAAACTGGTATTTACCAATGAACCCAAACCGGTTATATTCTTTCCAATTATTGTTGGATTCATATTTGGCCAATGTTTTTTTGAAGCGGTTGTATTTGAGATGGAACTGGGCTTTGTCATTTTTGTTGATTTCATTTCTCATCTTTTCCAGCAGTAAAAAGGAATTACCGCCGGGAGGCAGACCGGGTGCCGGCAGAAAGCCCGGAATGACCAGTATACTCAATAATATTATATAATGTCTTAATTTCATCTTAAAGTCTTAAAGTCTTAAAGTCTTATCGTCTTATCGTCTTATAGTCTTATAACATAGTAACGCCCTGAAGCCTGTTTTGTTGCAAGAGAATCAGGCTTGTGGGGCAAAGATACAGATAATCTGACTATTACGGTGATAGTGCGATGTAAAAATTTGTAAATGAGCGGTTTGAATTCACCGAACCGGAATCATCACCGGATATTTTTCATTCAATTTCCTGAGGAAGAAGAAAAGAAGATCGTTTTGCTGGCGCTTTTTAACTTTCATAAATTCATCATAAAGTATCGGATCCTGCATCAACATCACCTGAACCGATTCCCGATCGAAATTCAGAACCTTTCCAGTCTCAAAATCAAGCAGGTATTGCCTCATCTCACGGGTTTTGGTGGTTCTGTTATACGATCTTGAATAATAGGGATTGTAATAATAGGGATTGTAATAATCGGAATAGTAAGGATCGTAGTGAGTATCGATAACGGTTACGTCAGCAATAAAATGGCATACACGGCCAATAATAGGCACCCGGTTAAATTCACCATTATACTGGATATAAATCTTTCCGTCCTGGCAGTATCCCCAGATATTTGCAGTACTGATTTCCTGTTGGGCACCGAACTCATCAAAATATCCGATCTTTTTATTTTTTACCAGATTGCGGTAGAAGTTAAAGTCGAGGGGGGCATCATTGGAAATAATCCGGACTGATGGGATTGGATTATTTTCGCGTACCTGATTGAAATCCAGGTATAATCCAGGAGAAAACTGAAATTCAGGAGTGTACTTGACCCGTTTGACGGAGTCGTTTTGAGCGAATCCGGCTGTAAAACAGAACAAGGACAGGATAGCTATAGTTGTATAACGCATAAATTCAAAATTACTTTTTTTACTTTTATCAACACTCCTTTTACAGTATGGAAAAGTACAAAATCTATGCCGCAGGTCAGTTTGTTGATACTCCGGGTACCCTCGAAGTAAGGAACCCTTATGATAGCCAATTGCTGGCTACTACTGGTTTGGCCGATTCTGACCTCTTGGGCAAAGTGATAGTTCAGGCCAAAAAGGCGGAAGAGAAAATGAAATCTTTGACTGCTTACCAGAGAAGCAATATCCTCGCAAAGATCGCTGAAGGGATGATGGAACGGAAAACGTTACTGTCAGAGACTCTTTGTCAGGAAGCCGGAAAACCGGTAAAATATGCTTTAGCGGAAGTTGACCGGGCTATCCAGGTATTTAAAATTGCCTCAGAAGAAACCAAACGCATTCCGGGTGAGTATTTATCGATCGACTGGACTCCGGCTGGTGAAGGTAAGGAAGGGTGGGTGAAATACTTCCCGGTAGGGCTTATCGGCGCCATTTCACCCTTTAATTTTCCGCTTAACCTATCGGTCCATAAATTGGCTCCGGCAATTGCAACGGGCAATCCAATCATTCTTAAACCGGCATCTCAAACCCCGGTAACCGTTCTTGAACTGGCTAAGATTATTCACGAATGCGGTTTGCCTGAAGGGGCAATCTCGATATTACCAATGACCCATGAAACCGGCAGTCTTCTGATTACCAACCCTGGAATCCGGATGATTACGTTTACTGGTTCCCCCGAGGTGGGTTGGAAAATCAAGGAGCAATCCGGACGTAAAAAAGTGGTACTTGAGCTGGGAGGCAATGCTGGTGTTCTGGTTACAGAAACTGCTGATTTCCAATTGGCAGTGCAAAAATGTGTTTCCGGAGGTTTTGCCTATTCCGGACAGGTTTGTATCCATGTTCAACGGATATTTGTGGTGGATAACCTGTTTCAGGAATTTGTAAGCTGTTTTATCGAGGCCGCAGCCAGATTGAAAACCGGTGATCCGCTTGATCCTTCTACAGATATCTCCTCGATGATTGATGAATCCAATGCCTGCCGGGTTGAGAAATGGATCGGAGAAGCTGTCAATCAGGGTGCAGTGGTATTGCTTGGTGGCAAAAGGACCGGCTCTTTTTTCCAACCGACGGTGATTACCGGAACTCATTCCGGAATGAAAGTGTGCGATTTGGAAATATTCGGGCCGGTTGTATGCATTGAACGAGTCGGAAGTTTTTCTGAAGGAATTTCCCGGATCAACGAGTCGGATTACGGCCTTCAGGCCGGGATATTCACCAATCGGATCGATGAAATGAACCTGGCTTTTGACAAACTCGAAGTTGGAGGGGTCATCATCAATGACGTGCCTACATTCAGGGTGGACCACATGCCTTACGGAGGAGTTAAAGAATCGGGATTTGGACGGGAAGGTGTTAAATACGCCATGCTTGATATGATGGAACCTCGACTACTGGTAAAAAACAAATAATGAATTCATTGTAAAACTTTCTTCATGAAAAAGCTATTATTCCTGCTGGTAATGGCCATTTGCCTGGTTGACACAAGTTTTGCTCAGGGAACCAAGAAACCTGTTGATTTCACTTTGTATGACAGTTGGAAAAGTCTTTCATCACAGCAGATATCGGACGACGGTTATTGGGTGGCCTGGAACATTAATCCGCAAAAAGGTGATGGACAGCTGTATCTAAGAGGGTGGGGGGATTCTGCGGACAAAAGAGTTTTCAACCGAGCCACTCAGCCTAACTTTTCTCCCAATTCTGATTTTCTGGCCTTCAAGATTGTACCTCAGGCTTATACAGTTCGCAAAGCCAAAATCAATAAAGTTAAAACAGAAAAAATGCCGAAGGATTCCCTGGGCATTTACTTATTGACCGGGGATCAGCTGATTACTTACCCAAACCGGGATCTTTGCGGCTGCATCTCCCGGAGCACCGGTCAGCAATATGACACCGGCTTATGGAGGAATTCGTAACGAGAGTGGTATGGTACGACAATTCCAGTATGAAAAAACACAGAGCAGGATAGGGGGCACCTTATGGGATAAGCCCGAGTACTTCATTGAGAATAGTCCACTGTTTTTTGCAGACAGGATTACTACACCGTGCCTGATCCGGCATGATGATGGCGATGGGGCAGTACCTTTCTCGGAGGGGGTTCAGCTTTTTGTAGCTCTCCGCCGTCTGCAGAAACCGGCCTGGCTGATCAATTATAATAATGCCCCGCATAACCTATCGCGCGATGCTGATAAGAAAGACTGGTCGGTATGGATGATGCAATTCTTTGATCATTATCTGAAAGATGCACCTGCGCCGGAGTGGATGACGAAAGGAGTGAATGCCTTGTATAAAAAAGGCAATGAAACCTACTACTGGAAGTATACAGAAAAATAGGTAATTGGTTTTATTCAAATGTGCGTATTTCTCTCCCTTCGTGCTGATAAAGCCAACCTCACGAAGAGGTTTGATTCCACCTTTGTGGAGGAGGAAAGCTTTGGGCCAAAGTATGTGCAAAATGCGTTTGAATTTCCGAAGTGGCCGGTTATCAGTTCGGAGAGGTCGCAGGAAATCCGATTGATGAACTGGGGGCTGATTCCATCCTGGATAAAAGATCAGGAATCAGCCCTGAAATTCAGGGTAAATACAGTTAATGCGCGTGCCGAAACCATTTTTGCGAAACCTGCTTTTCGCAGAGCTGCTGCCAATAAACACTGTCTGGTTCTTGCCGATGGTTTTTTTGAGTTCAGGGAGCTTAATGGGAAAAAGTATCCGTATTATATCAGGGTTCATAACGGCCGGCTATTTGCCATGGCCGGTCTTTATGAATACTGGGCCCATCCTGAAACCGGGGAGATGATTCCGGGTTTTTCCGTTATTACAACGATTGCAAACCCCCTTATGGAGATGATTCACAACCGCAAAAAGAGAATGCCGGTTATTTTGTTTGAAAACCAGGAACGGAATTGGCTGAATCCCGGCACGCAATTTTCCGGTTTGTTGAGGCCTTATCCTGAGGAGGATATGGAAGCCTGGCCCGTTTCAAGGAAGATTTCGGAACGGGGGGGTGGCAAAAATATCGCAGAAGTGCTGGATCCTTATGATTATCTGGAGCTTTCAGATCAGAAGCCATCACAGGGATCGCTGTTCTGATGGTCAGAGATCAATCATCCCTTCTTCGAAATCCTTGAACTTTTGCGACAGCAGGGCAACCAGAATCCTGATAGTTTCAATTGCCTTAGAGGTATCCTCAGATATGGTCCTTTTCTTCATCTTCATCAGCATAAATCCATAGAGGACGGTGAGGCAAACCTCCATATCGCTGATTTTCTCCTTTACGGTCATTTTTTTTCTGAAATCGCCGATATTGTAGATGGCATCCACATAAAGGACCTGGTAGTCAGAATGATGAGGGCTATCGATCAGCCTGAAATGGAAATCATTCAGGTCCTCAACCAGTCCGACCAGGAAAGCCAGGTGACCTGAGTTGGTGATCTGTTCTGATTTCATGGAATCAATTAATCCTTCATACCATAGTTGGATATCTTTTTTAACTGAAGGATCCACCTGGTATTGATCGGCCAGTTCATGTTTAATCAGTTCATAATTAAAATCATAGGCTCTGATCAGATCCTCGATCTGCCACATGTATAAAATATACTCGGCAATGTTTTCAGCTCTCTTTTGTTGCGAAATAATCATTGGATCAAGTCTAAATATCCATCTTATTGAGATTCCGCCGATCTTTTTTTGTTGGCCTGCCCGTACCGCGGTCGCGGACGTAAAAAGCACTTTCGTGTGCCTGGTGGGCCCGGTCGAGTTCTTCCTGCGGGGTTAGGTTGATTACATTTTCGGCAGCAAGAGTTGCAGACCCTCTTTTTGCAATCAATCCGGTAACCTGGTAAGTCAGTATGAGTGGTGGCTTTCGTACCACAATAATATCGCCGATATGGATATTGCGACTGGGTTTTACGGCTTCATCCCCGATCAGTATTCTACCGTGTTTACAAAAGTCGGTTGCCAGGCTTCGGGATTTAAAAATCCGGACGGCCCACAACCATTTATCTATCCTGACCCCTTCTCCCACTATGATCTGATTTCCAGTTTAAAACCGGTACCATGAATGTTCACAATATTAATCGCCGGGTCGGATTTTAAGTAGCTGCGCAGTTTAGCGATGTAAACATCCATGCTTCTTCCCATGAAGTAATCGTCAGATCCCCAGATATTTACCAACAGATGCTCTCGTCGCACCAATTCATTTACATTTTGGCACAGCATACGCAGTACCATCGCTTCTTTTTTGGTGAGGCGTCGTTCTTCTCCATGCAATTGCAGCAACTGGTTCGGGAAATCGAATATGACTGAGCCTATTGTAAAGACGTCCTTCTTAATTGAATCAGATTCTTTACCCAGGCGACGGAGGATAATATCTATTCTCAGTTTAAGCTCCTCGGTACTGAATGGCTTGGTGATATAATCATCTGCCCCCATTTTCAGCCCCTTGATGCGGTCGGCTTCCAGACCTCTGGCGGTAAGAAACAGGAATGGTGTGCCGGGTTTGATTTGCTGAATATTTTCAGCCAGTGTGAAACCATCCTTGATCGGAAGCATTACATCAAGAATGCAAAGGTCGAACGGTTGGGATTTAAAGGTATTCAGGCCGGTCAATCCGTTTTTCTCCCAGGTTACCTTAAACCCTTCCAGACCGAGAAAATCCTGAAGCATGTAGCCCAGGTTTTGATCGTCCTCTACGAGCAGGATTTCTGCTTTTACTGCTTTCATGCTGGTAAAGTTATGATAAACCTTGAACCATTTCCGATTTCACTCTTAACGGTAATGGTACCACCGTGAGCCTCAATCATCGTTTTTACATAATAAAGGCCTATACCGGTGCCTTTTACGTTGTGGAGGTTACCGGTTGGAACCCGATAGAATTTTTCAAAAATGTGTTTTTGTGCTTCCTGGCTAATGCCCATACCGTTATCCTTAAATTCAAGGATAAAATTATTATCCCGAAGATCCGTACTTATCCCTATTTTGGGATCTGATGCGGAGTATTTCTGTGCATTATCGATCAGGTTGTGAATAATATTCGTAAAGTGAACCGGGTCAATAAAGAGTTCTGATTTGGTTGCCCGGAAATCAAGATCAATCATTGCACCATCGCGGCAGTCTTCGAGGCAGATAGTATCTACTGCATCGCGTATGAGTTCATGAATATCGGTTGTTTGGCGGCTGATATCCAGATCCTCACGGTTTCGGACAGCCACCTGAAGAATCCGGTCGACCTGTGATCGCATTCGCCTGTTTTCCTGGCTGATAATATCGATATAGCGGGTTAACCTTTCAGGGGATTCGTTGATGTTTGGCCGCTTAAGCACCTCGCAGGCCAGTGAAATATTGGAGATCGGAGTTTTGAATTCGTGCGTCATGTTATTTATGAAATCGTTGCGCATTTCTGTGATCTTTTTTTGACGAACGATTGTGAGCACGATATAGGCAAAGCTAATGATTACGATCAGAAGAAAGAGGGTGGAGGCTGCCAGCCAAATGAGCATATCCTTGATAATTAATTGCTTGGGTTGGTTAAAGCGTACTTCCATGCG
Source organism: Porphyromonadaceae bacterium (assembly GCA_007280905.1). GTDB lineage: Bacteria > Bacteroidota > Bacteroidia > Bacteroidales > UBA12481 > UBA12481. The sequence continues at coordinate 114,755 of QYQM01000061.1, forward strand.
ATGACTTTCCTGATGGTGCAGACAGGAAAGGCTGATTTTATGGAGTGAACTGCGGTTATTATGTTTCAGTTTTCCGGACTTTTCGAAGAGAACCTTGCCGGTGGTACAATTTACCACCCTGAATTCAAAGATCGTATCCAGGCCATGATAATCGAAATGGACTCTCAGCAATGAGTCCATCTCTGCCGGTACAAGGTTGATGAACAGACTATCGGCCTGACTGGGCACGCTAAGGCAGCCGCAGGTTATATCGCAGGGTTTTCCCTTGTGGTTCTGCACGTATTCATCAAGAGCTCCCTGAAGGGCAATAGTTACCCGGCTATTGAATTGTTCTTCCCCGAGCCGAAGGGCATTATTTATCCAAAAAAGCTGGGTAATAATAAGCCCTGCCAGGGAGATGGATGAAGCTATGATAATCCAACGGATCGTAATCCTTTTCATTTATCCGAATTTTGGGCAAAGATAGGGTAACGGAGGAAGCGGAAAGCGTGGTTAACAAGAATTTAACAGTGACAAATAATAACCGACAACCGACAACCGTCACGGCCGCGTATTATATAAATTCATTGTCCGATCGATACCCGTGAAAGAATAACTCAGGATAATTTCGCAGGCTGTCTTTATTTTTTCAGGGAGCTGGGCTTTTTCTTCAGGCGACCATTCACCCAGAACATAATCGATTGTGTTAAAGAGCTTTTCTTGACTGCCGATTCCAAAACGCAGTCGTGCATAATCCTCATGACCAAGGATCTGTGTGATATGTTTCAGTCCATTATGACCGCCGTCGCTGCCTTTTTTTCGAAGGCGGAGTTGACCGAATGGCAAGGCCAGATCATCTACTACAACGAGGAGGTTTTGTTCTTCTATTTCCGATTTCTGAAGCCAGTAGCGTATTGCATTGCCACTCAGGTTCATATAAGTAGAGGGTTTTAATAATACAAAATCCCGGGATTTATAGCGGTAATCGGCAACATCTCCATACCGGCGAGGGGTAAAAATGATATTGGACGCCTCGGCAAAGGCGTCCAATATTGTAAATCCTATATTATGCCGGGTGTTGGCGTATTCCTTACCGAAATTACCCAATCCTGCGATCAGACATTTCACCTGACAATTTTTAATTAGTTAATCGGGCTTAGCTTTGGGTTCCGTTACTTCTTCAACAGGGGTTTCGGCAGCGACTTTGGCTACGCGGACAGTTTTAACGGAAGCGATTACTGCATTTTTCGGATCCAGAATTTCGAATTCAGGATAAGAAAGATCGCGAACTTTAATCGATTGTCCTACTTCGACATTGGTGACATCGAGCAGCAATTCATCCGGAATGGATTTAATCATTCCGCTAACGGTTACTCTCCGCATTTCAAGTTTCAGTTTTCCACCCTGCTGAATTCCTTTGGCAAAACCTTCAAGGCGCACAGGAATGCTGACACTAACGGGTTTCCCATCAGCTATTCTCATAAAGTCGATGTGAAGAATCTTGTCCGAAACCGGATGAAACTGGATGGCCTTTATGATGGCCGGATAAATGGTTCCTTCAATATCCAGGTTGATCTGGAAAGTGCTCGGGGTATAGATAACCTGACCGTATTCCTTCTCGATGGCTACAAAATGGACGGGATCACCGTTGCCATAAAGAACACAAGGAATTTTTTCTTCTTTGCGAACCTGTTTGGTTGCTTTTTTACCTAGCTCCTTCCGGAGCGAACCTTTTAAATCAAATGTTTTCATTGCATTAAATTGTGCTACTCAGGGCCGAACTGCGTTTAGCCGGTTAATCGCAGTAGCAGCCCCCCATTACACTTAAATTACTATCCGGCTAAAAAGAGGGTGCAAATGTAGCAATTAAAAGAGGAAAGTACTACTGATTGATTGATTATTATACGCTTTTTTGATGATATCCGCAAACAGGTCTGCAATGGAGATCACTTTGATTTTCGGGCTTGGCTTACGCAAGGGGATTGAATCGGTGACCACAACTTCAAGTAAAGCAGACTGTTCAATTCTTTCGAAAGCCGGTCCGGTAAGCAGCGGATGAGTAGCGACGCATCTCACGGATTTTGCTCCCTTGTCCATAATCAGGTTTGCGGCGGTGGTTATGGTACCAGCGGTATCGATCATATCATCTACCAGAACAACGTTTTTATCCTTCACTTCGCCGATTATAGTCATTTCTCCGATCATATTTGCGCCCTTCCGGGTTTTATGGCAGATAACCATGGGACAGTCGAGATATTTTGAGTAGGAATTTGCCCGTTTGGTTCCGCCGGTGTCAGGAGAGGCAATAACGAGCTCTTCTAGTTGAAGTTTGCGGATATAATCAATAAAAACAAATGAAGCATAGAGGTGATCCACCGGCACATCGAAAAAGCCCTGGATCTGGTCAGCATGCAGGTCCATGGTGATTACGCGGCTGACGCCGGCTGCTGCCAATAGATTTGACATCAGTTTGGCAGCTATCGATACCCTTGGCCGGTCCTTACGATCTTGCCTGGCAAAACCAAAATACGGGATAACGGCAACAATTTTATAGGCTGAGGCACGACTGGCTGCATCAATCATCATCAAAAGTTCAAGCAGGTTTTCAGCCGGGGCAAAGGTGGATTGAATGATAAAAACAAAATCACCGCGGACCGTTTCTTCATAGCAAGGCTGAAATTCTCCATCGCTGAATCTTAATACAGAAACTTTTCCCAACTCGGTGCCGTAGGCGGCTGCAATCTTCTCAGACAGGTATTTTGATGCGGTTCCTGAGAAGATTTTAATCGGATTATTTGGCTGCATAGAATCTATTTTTTTGTAAAAGAGAGCAAAAGGGATACCTCGCCAAAGTTAAATAATTATTAAGGGTTCATACCTTGCCGGTTGAAAAGAAGGTTGGTTTGTTGAATAAACTCAAGAAGCTCCTCCCTTCCTTTTTTGTTTTGAGATGATGTAATGAATTGACGGGGAAGCTGTTCCCATGTTTTCGACATCTCTTTGCAATAAGCCGCTCTATTTTTGTTGAGCATATTGATGGTTACCTTGTCGGATTTGGTAAAAGCCAATACAAAAGGAATTTTTTCCTGTCCAAGAAAGTTTGAAAAACTCAGGTCAATTACCTGGGGTTCAATCCTGCTGTCGATTAATTGGAAAAGGCACATCAGGTTGGGCCGTTCAATCAGGTATTTGTTGATAAAGCCCGTCCATTTTTCGCGCATCGTTTTGGATACCTTGGCATATCCGTAGCCGGGCAAATCAACCAGATACCACGAATCATTGACCAGGTAATGATTAATCGTCTGAGTTTTGCCGGGGGATACTGAAATGCGGGCGAGGCTTTTACGGCCTGCAATCATGTTAAGCAGGCTTGATTTGCCCACATTCGATCGTCCGATAAAAGCGTACTCCGGCCGGTCAGGGCTTGGGCACTTGCCAGGATCAATGCCGGCGCTAATAAAGGTGACCGTTTTAATAGTATACTCAGGAATCACTTTAAATCGTAGTTGAAGGCTGGCGGTTGTCAATATATACTTCCAGCACCCGCGTATCCCCGCGGGGTTCAAGGGTAACATCCTTAAAAATAGCAGGTAGCAGAATGGTATGGCCGGTTTTTACCAGCATCGGGTTGTCCTCCCCATAATTCAGCAGGAATGAGCCTTGTATGCAAATGAAAACGATAAACGAATCAATATCGACATAGTCGCGTTCAACCGGCCGGCAAAACCAAATGAGATTAACTGCAAAATACGGGCAGGTGATTATGGGTGACGGGCGATTTGTTGAGGCGGGATAATCAGTCCGGTAGCTTGGATAATGCTTGAAATCAATGGCATCAATGGCCAAATCGGTGTGTAAAGTTCTGGGCCTGCCGTTTTTTTCCAACCGGTTCCAGTCGAATATCCGGTAGGTAATATCACTGGTTTGCTGAATCTCCGCAAAAAGTATCCCGGCACCGGTAGCATGAACCCGGCCGGCCGGTATGAAAAAGGCATCTCCGGCTTTTACGGATTCGATATTAAGAACTTCCTGAACTTTCTTCTGTTCCACATGGGTGAGAAAATCCTCACGGCTGATTTCCCGGTTAAATCCTGTATAAATGACCGACCCGGGGTCAGCCTGGATCACATGCCACATTTCAGTTTTCCCATAAGCGTGATGCCTTTGGGCAGCCAGGGCATCATCAGGATGAACCTGAACCGATAGAACATCATGAGCATCGATCAGTTTGATCAGCAATGGAAATTCGGTACCATGTTTTTCATAAACAGCATCACCAACCAGATCGCCCATGTAAACCTCGATCAGTTCCTGAAGGTCATTTCCCTCCAGAAACCCTTCTTTTACAACAGATTGGTTGTCCTCAACTCCGGATATTTCCCAACTTTCCCCAGTCATGTCAGGTGCATCTTTCTTCCCCAGTATATCTCTTAATTTACTTCCACCCCATAATCGGTACTGGTAAATTGGCTTAAAGCGTAAAGGATAAAGCATAATTTTTGATTTAGTTAGGGGGTTGATTCAGGTACGGTTTTCGAAGAAATAATCGCCTATGATTTTAGCTTCCGACCATTGTTTATTCAAAGCTACAGCCTCTAAATGAGCAGGATGTGCCTGGTAGGCTTTCAAATCCTCAGTATTATCAAAAACGCTGTCAATGATCACGTCATAAGATGAAGGCCCATGAATGCAATCCGGTTCCACCCTGAATTGACGGATTTGTGGAATTTGGCCGATCAATGACCGAAAGGTGACCAAAACATTTTGTAAGGCTTCGTTTCTTTCGGATTCTGAAGAAAAATCCTTTATTTTGAAGAGAACGATGTGTCTGATCATTTTTTGGAAAGACTTAATCGGTAAATATACAATTACCTCCTGAATCTTCAGCAAAATATGTTAATCGTAGGTATAGCCGGTGGAACCGGGAGTGGAAAAACAACCGTTGTGAATAAGGTTATGAGCTGCTTTCTGCCAGGAGAGGTAGCATTTCTTCCGCAAGATTCCTATTATAAAGACAATAGTCATCTTCTTTTGGAAGAGCGGCAAAAACTGAATTTTGATCATCCTGATTCAATTGAATGGCCATTGCTGATTGAGCATCTGAAGGAGCTCCGGCGCGGAAGACTGATCCACCAGCCGGTTTATTCGTACCTGACGTGCACCCGATCAACCGAAACCATACTGATTGAACCGCGAAAAGTCGTAATCGTGGAAGGCATACTGATACTCACCCAGAAGGAAGTGAGGGATCTTCTCGATATTAAAGTATTTGTCGATACCGATGCTGATGACAGGCTGGCGAGGGTTATACGGCGCGATATCCAGGAACGGGGCCGGTCGGCCGAGATTGTCCTGAACCGATATGAAAAGACGGTTAAACCAATGCATCTCGATTTTATCGAACCCTCAAAAAGATATGCTGACCTGATTATACCTCAGGGAGGTGATAATAAGGTTGGAATCAGGGTACTTAGCTCTCTTATCCGTGAACATTTATCGGAATAGCCTATGAAACTTTACGTTCAGCGTCTGGGAAAAGGATATCCGGTTATTATTCTGCACGGGCTGTATGGTTCGGGCGATAATTGGCTTACGATTGCAAAGAATCTTTCAGGCATTTGCGAAGTTTTCCTTGTGGATCAACGAAATCACGGCAGGTCTCCACATTCAGATCAGCATAACTACCAGGTGCTCGCAACAGATTTGCTCGAGATGATGGATGACCATGATTTGAGCAAGGCTGTAATTTTGGGCCATTCAATGGGCGGAAAAGCGGCTATGTGGTTTGCAGCCCAAAATCCATCGAGAATCAGCCGTTTAATTATAGCAGATATCAGTCCAAGAAGTTATCTTGATAACACCTTGGATACCAGCCATTCGGTTTTTCATGTCAAGGTGCTGGAATCAATGTTGTCCGTTGATTTTTCTAAAGTTACCGGCTTGGGAGATATGGACCGGCAGCTTGAGAACCAGCTGCCCGACAAACAGTTCAGACAGTTTTTGCTGAAGAATATTGAAAAAAGGGCCGGATCCGGATATGTTTGGAGATTGAACCTTGAAGCATTGCTCGGAAATCTTGATAACCTCTCAGCCGGGTTGGAATCATTTTTAGCTGAAGGCAGAGTTTTTGACCAGTTTCCGGTTCTTTTTATTCGCGGTGAAAATTCCGACTTTATACGGGAACCGGATCTTGTCATGATCCGTAAACTATATCCGAACGCGCAGATAGTCACAATCAAGAATGCCGGGCACTGGCTCCACGCCGAACAGCCCGCTGTATTTGTTTCGATCATCAAAAAGCAGCTTCTCAGTTAATTAGTTATCAGTTAACAGTTATTAGTTGTCGGTTGCAGGTTGCAGGTTTCAGGTTAAGATTGAAGCTTTGCGCGGTACATCATGATGGCGTTTTCGAGGCCAAAATAGAGTGCATCGGAAATCAGGGCATGGCCGATACTAACTTCCAGCAAACCAGTTATTTTCTTGTTAAAGAATTCCAGGTTTTCAAGGCTTAAATCATGACCGGCATTTATTCCCAGATTGTACCCGGAGGCAACGAGAGCCGCTTCGACAAAGGGTTTGATGGCATCATCAGGATTTTTCGGAAACTGCCTGGCATAGGGTTCGGTGTATAGCTCAATTCGCTCTGCACCGATTGCAGCAGCATGCCTGATCATTTCAGGATTAGCATCAATGAATACCGAAACCCGGATTCCTTTCTCATGAAACCGTGCAACAGCCTCCGTGAGGAAGTTTTGATATCTAACCGTGTTCCATCCTGCGTTTGAAGTTACTGCATCATGTGCGTCCGGAACCAATGTAACCTGTTCGGGTATTACCTTGGTAACCAGTTGAATGAAGGATTCGGAGGGATATCCTTCAATATTGAATTCGGTTTTAACCAATGGTCTGAGATCCAATACATCCTGATAACGGATATGGCGTTCATCCGGACGCGGGTGTACTGTAATTCCCTGAGCCCCGAAACGTTGGCAATCTACAGCAGCTTTCAGAACATCGGGAACATTACCACCTCTCGCATTCCGGAGTGTGGCAATTTTATTTATATTTACGCTTAATCTGGTCATCGTGTCTGGATTAATTATTTGAACAAAATTACGAATTATCCGCCGAAATGCTGGCCCAAGACTTGGTTTCCAACCTTATCTCTGCTGTAACAGGATCTGATACAGCGAGTCAGGTCCTTGACCGGATGGTGAAATTCAGAGTTTCTCACCTGCCGGTTATTGATCAGACGGAATATCTTGGCCTGATTTCAGAAAAAGATATCAGGGAGTTTACCGACCCAGGCCAACTCATAGGTACGCAGGTAATCAATTTATTGGCTGTTTCAGTAATTGAAAATCAGCATGTTTACGAGGTTATTGATTTGGTGTCGCGTTATGAACTGACGCTTTTGCCGGTACTTACACCAGCGAAAGAGTATGCAGGCAGCATAACTTTGCCGTCACTGGTAAGGAACTTCAGCATGCTTACCGCAGCCGGTCAGCCCGGCGCCATACTTGTCCTTAGCCTTGCTCTGCAGGATTACTCTCCAACAATGCTGTCGAGGATTATCGAGGACAATAACGCAAAGATGATCAGTCTGTACGTGATTCCTGATCCCAATGGCCGGGAACTTACAGTCACTATAAAAGTTAACACTCAGGAAACCAGTTCATTGATGCGCTCCTTTGATCGTTATGGCTATACCGTAAAGTCTTATTTTCTGGCTAACAGCCAGTTGGATGATTTTTACCGGTCGAGATATGAGGAGTTTATGAAATACATGAATATTTGACGGATATGAAAACTGAGCCGTTTGTGAAGCATATATTCTTATTCGGCAGGGAATTTGATGAGGGGTTCAGGCTTCCTTTCCGGCTGTTGTTGAATCAGTTACTTGAATATGATGTTAAAGTAATGATTTTCGGTCCGTTAAAGGATTTCATCGATTCATGGAACGATGAAAAATATCCCTTTGGCGGGATCTTTCAAACCTATAAGGATTTAAAAGGCTTGCAGGGAGTCTTGTTCAGTATCGGTGGCGATGGTACATTCCTTGAGGCGGTTACCCTGGTAAGGGATCTTCCAATTCCTCTGGCAGGAATCAATAGCGGGCGGCTTGGTTTTCTGGCAGATATCTCGCAGGATGAGATCTCTGTTGCAGTGGATACGGTCATGCAGAATAAAGCAGAGATTGATGAGCGGGTACTTCTTCAGATGGATAGCGACCAGCCTGTTTTCGGAGATTTTAATTTTGCCTTGAATGAAATCACTTTACATAAGCGTGATGATTCATCGATGATCAAAATCATTGCCTTCCTGGATGGGCAATTTTTGAATATATATTGGGCTGATGGGCTGATTGTTGCCACGCCAACAGGATCAACTGCCTATTCATTGAGCGTTGGTGGCCCGCTGGTTTTACCGGATACACGAAATATCATCCTTGCTCCGATTGCACCGCATAATCTGACGGTGAGGCCACTGGTTTTTAACGATTCGATGAAACTTACCCTCCAAATTGAAAGCCGCAGCGGGAACCTTCTTGTTTCGGCCGATTCACGTTCTGCTGTTATTGAAGACCGGCTTGAGCTCACCATATACAAAGCGCCATTCTGCATAAAGACCATCCGGCTCAGGGGGCATAACTTTTATCATACCCTGCGAACCAAACTGATGTGGGGAGCAGATAGAAGAAATTAGCAACCGGTGTAACTTTCCATGTCATTCACCCGTCACGTTATGGCTCGAAAAAACCTTTGTATTTTATACTATCTTTGCGGTTTGGCAGTTATTGTAAGGGGATTATAAAAAGGTACCACTTGCATGCAACCAGAAATGAGGAAAGCACTTTTAATCATCGGGTTTATTTCTATCGCGCTCGGAGTGAATGCTCAGAAAAGTTATGACTATGGGTTATTCATGGGAATGACCGAGAAACATATTCATACTATTCTGCCAATCCCTGATTCAAACGGGTTGGGTTATGCAGCAGGAGGTTACTATCGTTACAGCATGAATGCCCGCTATTCCTTGCGGGGAGGAATTAATGCCGGGTTCGACAAGGTAACTTTCACTCCAAACATGGTTGATGCATTCGGCCTTTTTGAGTTTAACTTCCATCCTCTCAATCCTAAACTTGCGAAAAAATCAGTCTCATCCTATATTGCGGTCGGATTGAGTTATCTTATTGATATACCGCTTTATCAAACCATTTCCCAAACGCCAAATGCCTCCATAGGTAAATACATGGTCAGGAATATCAGGATACCTTTCCATGTTGGCGTCAGATATAACGCTACTCCCAATCTGACCTTCGGAATAGAATGGGCTTTAAGAAAAGGATTTCAGCAAGATTACGAAATTCCCGATGCGCCTGTAAATAACTTCATGATATCAAACTGGCGGTCGCATGTCGGTATTACTATTGGATATCTGGTTAGTAACTATTGCAAAACCTGTCCGTTTTACGAAAACGAACGCAAGAAAATTAAATGAGTCTGAAGGATAAACTAATCAGGGAGAAGTTGCCGAGGCATGTTGCGATCATCATGGATGGTAACGGCAGATGGGCCATGCGGAAAGGTGCTGCCCGGATTTTCGGGCATCAGAACGGAGTGACGCCGGTTGATGAAGTGGTAAAAGCCAGCGCTGAACTGGGAATTGATTACCTGACTCTTTATGCATTCAGCACGGAAAACTGGGGCCGTCCGGTGGAAGAAATTGATGCCCTGATGGGGTTGCTGGTATCTACTATCAAAAAGGAAACCAAAAAGCTCCTGGATAATAATATTAGATTGCTGACCATTGGTGATCTGACTAAACTTCCCGAAAACACCCGCATGGAACTGGTTCAGCTGATTGAGGCAACTGCAGCCAATACAGGACTGACGGTTGTTCTTGCACTCTCTTACAGTTCAAGGTATGAAATAATCCTTGCAGCACGCGAAATCATTAAGGATACGCTTGAAGGCAAGTTAAGTCCGGATGAGATGAACTGCGATACTTTTGAACGGTACCTGCAAACCGCCGGCATTCCGGATCCTGAACTTCTGATCCGAACCAGCGGCGAATTCAGGATCAGCAATTTTCTCCTCTATCAATTGGCATATACTGAATTGTATTTCACCTCGAAACTTTGGCCTGATTTCAACACTGAAGATTATTATGAGGCCTTATTAGACTATCAGAACCGTGAGCGACGGTTCGGCAAAACAAGCGAGCAATTATAACATCCGAAAAATCAGCATGATAAAAAGATTAGTACTATCTGTCGTCCTTATTCTTTCCACCCTTGTTGCCTTTAACCAGGAAATCACCACTAAACCGTTACGAATTCTTGATTATTCGAGGACTCCCCGGGAGTACGAAATCGGAGGGGTAACGGTTTCTGGAGTCAAGTACCTGACGCATAATGTTTTGTTACAGTTTTCGGGACTGGATGTCGGGAAAAAAATTATGATTCCGGGTGAGGCCATTCCAGCAGCCATCCAGAAATTGTGGGATCAGCAACTCTTTTCAGATGTGAGGATTACTGCCACCAAGATCGAGGGTGATCAGATTTTTCTTGATATCTACCTGCAGGAAATGCCAAGGCTGGCCCGCTTTTCGTTTACAGGAGTAAATAAGCAGGAAGCCGACGACCTGAAAGAGAAAGTCAAGCTGGTAAGAGGTAATCTGGTAACTCCATATACTCTTTCGAGAACGGAATTCCTGGTGAAAGAACATTTTATCGACAAAGGCTATTTGAACACAGAAGTTTTTATTACTCAAAAAGCTGATACTCTTTTGCAGAACTCAACGGTCCTTGATATTAAGGCCGATAAAAAGAATAAGGTTAAGATCGGGAAGATCACCTTTGAAAATGTATCCGTCCTGCCGGAGAAAAAGCTTCGGAAGGCAATGAAGGAAACCAAACAGAAAGCCTGGTATAACATTTTTAAGGCATCAAAGTTTCTTGAAAGCAACTTCAAGGATGACAAGGAAAAAATTATAGCCAAATACAATACTTTAGGATACAGGGATGCACGGATCGTCAAGGATTCCCTTTACCATAATCCGGATGGGACCGTTGGGCTGGTTATACTTATGGAAGAGGGTAAACAGTATTTTTTCAGGAACATCACCTGGGCAGGAAATGTTAAATATACCAGCGAACAACTTTCGGCAGGACTGAAGATTAAGAAAGGTGCGGTGTATGATCAGGCGATTCTGGAAAATCGTTTGAGGAATGACCCCGATGCTGTTGGTAATGCTTATATGGACAATGGCTATCTGTTCTATGATGCCGAAACCCAGGAAGTAAATGTGGACAATGATTCCATCGACCTTCAGATCGTCATTCATGAAGGTCCGGTTGCCCGGATCAACAAGGTGATTATCACGGGTAATGACCGTACCAATGAACATGTTATCCGCCGTGAAATCCGCACCAAACCGGGTGATCTTTTTAACCGGTCGGCCGTGATCAGGTCGGTGAGGGAATTAGCACAGCTCGGTTTCTTTGATCCGGAAAAAATTGTCCCGAATCCAATCCCAAATCAGCTTGACGGGACTGTTGATATTGAATATAAGTTAGTTGAGCGTGCGAATGATCAGATCGAGATTTCAGGAGGCTGGGGAGCCGGAATGGTTATCGGAACCCTTGGTGTTAAATTCGGGAATTTCTCAGCACGGAATTTTTTCAAGAAGTCTGCCTGGAGGCCATTGCCTTCAGGTGACGGACAAAACCTGAGTATCCGTGCCCAGTCGAACGGCAAGTACTATCAGTCCTACAGCGCCTCTTTTGTTGAACCCTGGTTGGGCGGCAAGAAACCGAATTCCTTATCGGTTTCACTGTACCATACCATTCAAACCAACGGAAGGAAGACAGAAGACCCGCTTAACCAATCGATGAAAATCTCCGGGGCTTCATTTGGTTTGGGACGCCGGCTCAGCTGGCCGGATGATTATTTTACCTTGTTCAACCAGTTATCTTTTCAACGCTATTTACTTGACGACTGGTCGTATTTTGTGATCAAGAACGGGGTCAGCAATAACATTAGTTTTACCAGCACTTTCGGCCGAAGTTCAACAGACCAGATCATCTATCCAAGGATGGGATCCACTTTTTCGCTCAACCTGCAGATCACGCCACCCTATTCCCTGTTTAATGGCAAAGATTATAGTAAACTTACAGAAACAGAGCGTTATAAGTGGATCGAATATCATAAATGGAGCTTCAAATCCTCCTGGTATACTAAACTCTGGTCAATTGGCGGATCCAAAGAAGGTGAAGAATCAAAAGATTTTGTTTTGGCCACCAAGGCAGAATTCGGCTACCTTGGATACTATAATCAGTTTGCAAGATCCCCGTTCGAGAATTTTGAGGTCGGGGGCGACGGGATTATGGGCTATAGCTATTATGGCCGCGATGTTATCGCTCTGAGGGGATACGCGAATGGATCACTGACACCTGCAAAAGGTGCTAATCTGTATACTAAATTTACCATGGAGATGCGCTTCCCGATCTCGCTGAACCCGAATGCCACCCTGTTTGCACTGGCTTTCCTCGAGGCAGGTAATGCCTGGTATGAATTTAAGGAATTCAATCCGTTCGATATGAAAAGGTCAGCTGGTGTCGGGGTCAGGATTTATCTTCCGATGTTCGGCCTGATGGGTGTTGACTGGGGTTATGGATTTGATGATATTCCGAATAATCCGGGCAAAAACCACAGTCAGTTCCATTTTGTGCTGGGACCGCAACTGTAAGTTAGTACCCAACCCCCAGGCCAATTGGACTTTAAGTACCC
>QYQM01000167.1 GCA_007280905.1 Porphyromonadaceae bacterium
ACACGGCACCCACGAAGATCTACCTCTCCCTATTCGTCGGCAGCGTCATGTGTGTATAAGAGACATGAACAGCAAATGCCGCAGAGTAGTCTAATAGGTTTCGGGTAGTGTATTCTTATGGTAAAGATCCAATAGCAGCTTCAACTCTTTGTTATCCAGGGACACCCGATCGGTTTGGGCCCGTTTGACCGGCATCCTATCCAGCGGATTCATGGTCACGATCCCTTTACGCTTGGCAATATTGATGAAGGTCCGGTGAGTTTTCAGTGTATTCCAGCGCGTATTACTTTCGTTTTTAAGCTTCACCTTCATGTGCTTGTTAAAGTTGGCGAACAAATCCTCTGACAATTCAGCAAAGGCAACCGTCTTTTTGAACTCCTGAAGCTTCACCCGGTGCGCGTTAAACTGCTCAATTGTAGAGTCAGTCACTTCGCCCCTACGGGCTTCTATTGCTCCCTTGAGCCATTCGAGATAGTCGAACCCGGTATTCGGGCGATCATATTCATCTTTCAACAACTCGAAAGTAACCTCTTTGTCCTGCAGCCGGTATTTCACGAAAATATTGGTCAGCTTGGCCTTCGCTGTATCAATGATAAGATTCAGGTCACTGGCTTGCTTATGGCTCTTCCTTACCTTTTTTTCCTTATCGTCCCAATCCTTAACAGTAACCTTCACCCCTGAATAGAACGACATTTTTTTCTGATGCTGGTATAAAACCAGCTGAATTGTCCCCTTTCCATCCCGATCCAAGACCTCGCTACGGAAGTTGATTTTAACGTTTGGAATAGAGTCTGTGATGTGTTTGTGATGTGATTTTGTGTTTTCCTTCATTTTGTGATGTGTTATCGACCTTCTGAAACCCGCGCTACGACTAGGAAAACAAAAAACCCTCCGAGAATTTCGGAGGGTTCAGTGAACCTGGAGAGACTCGAACCCCCAACCTTCTGATCCGTAGTCAGATGCTCTATCCATTAAGCTACAGGTCCATGCTCTATGCAGGTGCAAATATACAACATTTTGCAAATTATTAAACTCAATCGAATCAGATTAACATATACAAAAAGAACCGGCTTCCAGGGCTCTATTGCAGCAGGTTCAGGTTCGGAAGCAGCAGTCAGATACCCTTCATCAAACATCCAATCCTCTAATTCCTGTTCGTCCAAAGACTAAAATCTCAAAACATAATCACAGGCATCTTTGTCACAGAAGGAAATGGTAATATGATCAATCTGACCCAGAACCTTTTGAATCCTGACAATATCTTTAGCATCGATTTGATCAGCATAGGCTTTCGCCATAAACTATAAAATCGGCTTGTCAACAGCCAGAGTAATGGCTTTTTTATCAGCAACACGGTGTGTGTGATCAATGGCTTCCACCTGGGTGGTCAGAACCAGTCCTAAAAGGACTATCCCTGTCAATTTTAAAATTCTTGAAGTTTTCAGGGCTATTTTTATAAAGGATTTTTCACTTGGTTTTCTATCTATAAGGCGTTAAAAAACAGCTTATGTTACATCCGTAAGAGTTAAAGAATGTGAAGATTACGTACTTTCTGGTTAACGATTTTTTAACGCAATTCTGACCCGTTGGAACCAAAAGAAAAGCCGGCCTGTTAGAGCCGGCTAATCGGGACTGTTTCGAAAAACAAACACTTACTCCTTGCAGTTTCTTCTAATATCTTCGTTACAAATTAACGTCTAAGTTGTCTTACGCAGTTATAATTACTGTTAATTAACGTTATCGGATTGTTTTTTTAAATAACCTGACTCCAGCATCCATGATTCTACAGCCGGTGTTTCACTATCCAGGTAATAACTATCCAGCATCCAGCTCTCGACTGCTGATCCTTCAGTTGTATGATCAAGCCAGCATCCATCAAACATCCAGGCTTCCACCGTCTGTGCAACACTTGCCAGATAATTGGTGTCGAACATCCAGCTTTCGATATTAACCGCCATTTCCGTATTCACAAAGTGATCATCATGGATGTTGGCGGCCCGGACATTTCCTGAAAGGAATAAACCCATCAGAACCACCGGAATTATTTTTATCAGTTTCATCGTTTTCATTTTCTAATCTTTCATTTCGTTTTGTACATATAAGACGCACAGATCGCCCCGATGTTACATCGGATTGTGTTAAAGAATGTGAAAGAAACCGGTATTATGGTTAACGATTTGTTAAACTACACTTTTCTGAGGGAATACGCCATTAGCGTTTTGCCATGTCGGAGATACAGAATCCCATTGCTGATAAAGGGATGCGAAAAGTGTTCCTTTGTACCCAGCGTGACTTTAAATGAACTGATTTCACTGAGTTTTCCGCCATCTTCCTGTATCAGGTACACAAGCCCCTTTTGGTTATACAGGTAGACCATTCCGTCGGCAAATACAACGTTCCCTGTTCCCAGCTTCAGCGAATCAGTAATAATGCCGGAATTCATATCCAGGCATTTCAGATACGGTTTCCTGGCTCCGGTTGTAATCAGGTAATTGCCGGTTCTGATCACGCCACCCATATAGTTATCGAAATCACGGTTACGCCAAACTTCAGCAATCTCTTTACCATTGGCCGATAATTTAAGTTTAACCCCACGATTACCATCACCAGCAACATAATAAATATTTTCACCGTAGAAAAGCGGGGTATTGGCATGCACATTACCGGCGGTATCCATTTTATGTACCCAAAGGAGATCACCTTTCTTACCATCAATCCCTAAAAGCGCTTGCTCTGAAAAGGTTAGGAGAATTTTCTGTTTGCCCTTCTGAATCATCCTGGATGAACTGAATCCTTCAACCTGGCCCAAACCGGGACAAATCCATTTCAGATCACCGGTAAACCGGTTCAATGCTACCACATTGGTATCCCTCCCGCCCGGTGAACAAAAGGCAAGATCCCCGTCAACCAGTACCGACTGCGCGTAGCCAAAAGCATTGTTCACACCGTGCAGATCTGCAACCATGTTCTTGCTCCAGACTTTATCCCCGGTAGTTGCCTTAACGCAGGCGACATCTCCCATGCCGGAGGTAAGATAAACGAGATCCTTGACAACCGTTGGAGCTGAACGCGAACCGTTACATGTTTTCATCCACTCTGCGCCGTAAGGTTTCTTCCACAATAGATTCCCCTTCAGGTCCAATACAAACAAATAAGCGACACTATCGATCTCACCGTCAACAAATATCCGGTCGTCTGTAACGATAGGTGATCCGTACCCATTTCCAATTCCATCGCACGACCACAGCAGGGTTGGGCCATCAGCCGGCCATTGTTTCAGCAAATTGGTTTCATGAAAAGTGCCGTCCCTGTTTTCACCCCTGAACTGATAAATTTTAGTCTCTTTCGAGGCTGGTAAAAGCCCGATGGCAATAAGAATAATGGAAATTACAGATTTCATCTTCTATCATGTTTAATTGGGTTCAGATCTTTCTCTTCTCTCATCGTCTCATAGTCTTCCGTCTTATCGTCTCTTTTCTCTCTGATCGCCTCTATTCGATTTTCTCCCCGGCCTGGTGAAATTAACCAGTCTCTCTTCCCGCGGTCCTTCCGATGTTTTCAGTTCAATACTTACGCGAATGCCGTCAACAGTGCAATCCCTGAAGGATCCCATCACCTCGCGCTCAAACCGGCTGTCGACTTCAACAAAGGAGAATTTTTTCATCATCTCGATCTTGCCGATCTGGATTGATTTATTTCCTGTCCGTTCGTTGATGAGACCGATCAGGTTTGATGGATTCATGTCATTCTTGGTCCCGAGGTTGATAAATAACCTGGAAAAGCGCATGCGATCGCGGCGCGATTTGCCATCACGGCTATCTGGACTTTTATGATCATGTACATTGGCGTTCAGGTCGGGCGCATTCTCATAAAAAGACAGGAAGCGGTTAAATTCTACCGATACAAACCGTTTGATCAGCTCATCCCTTTCGAGCCAGCTGAGTTTACTATAAATGCCTTTTAAAAACGGATCGATCTGGCTTTCGTTTACTTCAACGGTTTCCACTTTATCGATCAGGTTAAAAAGCTGTTTTTCACAGATTTCCATACCGCCCGGCACCTGCTTCCTGATAAATTTCTTGCTGAGCAGTTTTTCGAGCTGTGGAACTTTGCCAGGTTCACGGGTATGGATAATTGAAATTGATGTTCCGGTTTTACCGGCCCGGCCGGTCCTGCCGCTTCGGTGAATATAAACATCCAGTTCATCAGGCAGGTTATAATTGATCACATGAGTCAGATCGTTCACATCCAGACCGCGGGCAGCCACATCGGTAGCAACCAGCAATTGCAGGTGTTTCTGGCGGAAACGGCTCATGACGAAGTCGCGCTGGGCCTGCGACAGATCTCCGTGGAGAACGTCGGCATTGTACCCTTCGCCCATCAGTTTATCAGCCACCTCCTGGGTTTCAGCCCGGGTACGGCAAAAAACAATACCATATATAAGTGGATGAAGGTCGACAACACGTTTAAGTGCCTGGTACCGGTCCTTGGCATGTACCACGTAGTACTCATGCTGAACATTTTCGGCTCCGGCATTCTTTTTACCAACCGATATCATAACGGGATCATGCATGTATTTCCCGGCAATTTCGCGGATCTCATTGGGCATGGTTGCCGAAAAAAGCAGGGTCTGCTTTTCCTTGGGGGTATCTGACAAAATTGCATCCAGGTCGTCCTTGAATCCCATCGACAACATTTCATCAGCTTCATCAAGAACCAGCCACCTGACATGCTGAACTTTCAGCAACTTCCGGTTGAGGAGGTCCATTGCGCGGCCAGGTGTTGCCACAACCATGTGCACACCGGCCCTCAGAGCCTGAATCTGGGATTGAATACTTGCACCACCATAAACGGCAACGATCTTAAATTCAGGAACATATTTCGAAAAATTCTGCATATCCTTAGTGATCTGCATGCACAATTCACGGGTCGGACACAATACCAGTGCCTGAATGGTTTTTTGTCCAAAATCAATCTGCTGCAGAATCGGCAAACCGAATCCGGCAGTTTTGCCTGTACCGGTCTGAGCCAGACCAATCATATCAGCATTTGGGATTAACAGGTAAGGAATAGTTTCTTCCTGTATGGGGGTGGGTTGTTCAAAACCCATTTCGGCGATGGCACTCAATATCTCTTTGCGCAACCCGAACTCTTCAAATAAACTCATCAATTTTGGGGATTATTTTAATTCGGGCGCAAAGGTATTCTTTTTATGGCAACTTTTTGCATACCATCGGATTTTATATCTACCTGTGATGGTCAGACTCCAGCCAAACGGTTGTCGGTTATCTGTTGTGGTTGTTGTGATTGTTATCGGTTGTCGTGTATCAAGCACAGAATTTGCCTTGGAGCCACCCCCTCCTTCCTAAGGAGGGGGC